>JADLHF010000208.1 GCA_020848935.1 Acetobacteraceae bacterium | reverse complement strand
GTCGCCGAGGCCAGCCCGATCCGGATCGAGGTGGTGCGCAAGGCCGACAACCAGGTCGGCTTCGCCGTCATCGCCCGGCGATGGGTGGTTGAGCGCTTCTTCGCCTGGATCAACCGAAACAGGCGCCCGGCGAAGGACGACGAGGCCACGATCGAGAGCGTCGAGGCTTTCCTATACGCCGCTTCCAGCGTCATCCTGCCACGAAGGCTGGCGCGTTGAGGAACCGATTCGAAATGAACTCTTACTTTTTAAATAGATGAGGTCCAGGGGCTCGGCCCGCCGCGCCTGGCTGCTGCGCGACGTCCAGCCCGCCGCCAATTTCGGCACGCAGCTCCAGCATATCCTCACCCACCCGGATTTCCCCGCCTTCCTCGCCGCCGCCCCCCAGGCCGGCCGCATACTGCGCCCGCTCTGCCGCATGCTCGGCGCCGACCCGCCCGAAATCCTCCGCCTGCCCCCACCTCCCCTCAAACCGCCTCCCGCCAAACCGCGCGCCCGCAGGCCCGCCGAACCCGCCCCACACCCCGAATCGCCCCCCCCCGCCGCGCCCCCTGCCGGCCTATGTCCGCGCCGCCGTCCGCGCCTGGAAAACGAAACCCGCCTGACCCAACCCATCCCAGCATGCCATTGTCATTCCAGTATAGCAACAATATCGGCGAAGGTCCAGACGCCCTCCATCGGATTCAGCTCAGGTGCGCAGGGCGGCAGTCTGATCAGGGTGATGGTGTCGGGCACATCCGCCGCAGCACCGAAGCCGTGCGATCCAGCCGCCTCGCCTTCAGACACGCCGACACCGCAGCCCCCAACCCTGGTGAAGCACGCAACGCATAGAGTCGCAGCCGACCGCGTCGGGGAAACACCGAATGAGAGTCGGAGATTTCCAGGATTGGCATTACGCGCCGCGCCGGACTCCCCCAATCACGACACGCCCTAATGCCCGCGCAGAATCTGGCTCAGAAACAGCTTCAGCCGGTCGGTTTGCGGCTCCTCGAACATCCGCGTCGGCGTGCCGCTCTCCACGACCTCGCCCTCGTCCATGAACACCACCCGGTCCGCCACCTGGCGCGCAAACCCCATCTCATGGGTCACCACCACCATCGTCATGCCGGACTCCGCCAGCTCGATCATGGTGTCCAGCACTTCCTTGATCATCTCCGGGTCCAGCGCGGATGTCGGCTCGTCGAACAGCATGATCTTCGGGCGCATGCACAGCGCGCGGGCAATCGCCACGCGCTGCTGCTGCCCGCCGGAGAGCTGGCCAGGGAACTTGCCCGCCTGTTCCGGGATCTTCACCCGGGTCAGGAACTCCATCGCCACCTCGTCGGCCTCGGCCTTCGGCATCTTGCGCACCCAGATCGGCGCCAGCGTGCAGTTCTCCAGAATGGTCAAATGCGGGAACAGGTTGAAGCTCTGGAACACCATGCCGACCTCGCGGCGAACGGTGTCCAGCGCACGGGTATCGTCGGTCAGCTCGGTGCCGTCCACCAGGATGCGCCCCTCCTGATGCGTCTCCAGCCGGTTGATGCAGCGGATCAGCGTCGATTTGCCGGACCCGCTGGGTCCGCACACCACCACCTTCTCCTGCTGGCCCACCGTCAACGAGACATCGCGCAGCACATGCAGCTGCCCGAACCACTTGTTGACCTTGTCGAGGACGATGGCGTCCCGCGTGCTGTCGCTCATGTCGTGATTCCCTGGGGCAATACCCGGTCGGATGGCCTCGTCCGGTCGGAAGACGTCCGTTCCACATCAATATCATATAGCAGGGCTGGTGCTTCCATCAGCGCCGGTCGTGCTCTAGCGCCCGCCCGACTTGGCGAATTCGCGTTCCAGCCCCTGGCTGTAGCGCGCCATCGAGAAGCAGAAGCAGAAGTAGATCAGGCCCAGCATGATATAGACCTCGGTGCTGAACGCCTGCCAGATCGGGTCGGCCACCGCCACCTTGCCGGAGGTCAACAGATCGAAGATGCCGATGATCAGCACCAGCGACGTGTCCTTGAAGAAGCCGATGAAGGTGTTGACCAGGGGCGGGATCACCAGCCGCAACGCCTGCGGCAGGATGATCAGCCCCATCTTCTGCCAGTACGTCAGCCCCAGCGCGTCGGCCGCCTCGTACTGCCCCCTCGACAGCGCCTGCAATCCGCCGCGCACCACCTCGGCCAGATAGGCGGCGGCAAACAGGATGATCGCAATCTGCGCGCGCAGCAGCTTGTCCGGGTTCAGCCCCACCGGCATGAACAGCGGGAACATCACGCTGGCCATGAACAGCAGCGAAATCAGCGGCACGCCGCGGATCAGTTCCACATAGACCACACACAGCAGCTTCACCGCCGGCAGCGTGGTCGCCCGCCGGCCCAGCGCCACCAGGATGGCGATCGGAAACGCGAACGCCAGGCCGAAGGTGGACAGGATCAGCGTGATCGGCAGCCCGCCCCACTCGTCCTGCCCGACATACGGCATGCCGAACACGCCGCCCCATTGCAGCACGCCGATCGCCGTCAGCGTGACGATCCAGATCAGCACCAGCTCGCGGCGCCAGAACCGGCGCATTGCCGAGACCACGAAAAGGCCGAGGAACAGCACGATCACGATGGCACCGCGCCACTGCTCGTCGAACGGATAGCGGCCGAACAGGATGAAGCGGTACTTGTCCCAGATCACCGCCCAGCATGCCCCCTCGCCCTTGGCGGCACGGCAGGCCTCGGGGTTCAGCTTGCCGGTCGCCGGGTCCATCGGCACCGTCCACACGCTCTTGATCAGCGCCCAGTCGATGAAGCCGACGGCGAACTTGATCAGGAAATACGTCAGCCCCAGCGTCACCAGGCTGGACCAGAACGAACCGAACAGGTTGGCGCGCGCCCAGGCAACCGGCCCGGCCACCAGCAACGGCGGCCGCTCGCGGCGGGAAACGGCGGAGTGGGTCGTCGTGGCGGTGCTCATCGGATCAACGCTCCACCAGCGCCATGCGCGCGTTGTACCAGTTCATGAACAGCGAAATGCTCAGGCTGATGCCCAGATAGACCACCATGATCAGCGCGATGCCCTCGATCGCCTGGCCGGTCTGGTTCAGCATCGTGTTCACGATCGCCACCAGATCGGGATAGCCGATCGCCACCGCCAGCGACGAGTTCTTGGCAACTCCGAGATAGGTGCTGGTCATCGGCGGGATGATCACCCGCAGCGCCTGCGGCAGCACGATCTGGCGCATCATGGTGCCGCGCTTCAGGCCGAGCGCGCCGCCGGCCTCCCACTGGCCGCTGGGCACCGACTGGATGCCGCTGCGCACGATCTCTCCGGCATAGGCCGAATGGTACAGCACCAGCCCGATCATCAGCGCGATGAACTCCGGCGAGAGACTGCCGCCGCCTTCGAAGCGGAATCGCCCCTTGGTCGGCATCTCCAGCGCGAACGGCGCCCCCATCGCAAACCACACCGCCAAAGGCAGCACCACCAGGGCTGCCACCGCCACCGGCCACACCCTCGGCCGCACCCCGGTGGCATACTGGATCGCCGTCGCGCGCCGGCGCGCATACCAGGTGGCGGCCGCACCGGCGGCCAGCGCCAGCACCGCCCAGCCATGCGCCGGGTCCCAGATCAGCAGCGGCACCCGCACGCCGGAATTGGAGACGAACACCCCGCGCACCACCATCATCGCCTCGCGCGCCGTCGGCAGGGTCAGGATCAGCGCGTACCAGAACAGCAGGTGCAGCAGCAGCGGAATGTCGCGCATGCCCTCGACATAGGCCCGGCACAGCCGCGACAGCAGGAAATTCTTCGACAGCGAGGCGATGCCGACAAATGTCCCCAGCAGGGTCACCAGGAACACGCCGATCGCGCTCACCATCAGCGTATTCAGCACCCCCACCAGGAAGGCGCGGCCATAGGTGTTGATCGCGGGGTCATAGGAGATCAGATGCTCGCCGATCGGAATCCCGGCGGTGCGCCCCATGAACGCGAAGCCGGTTGCAATCCGCCGTTGTTCCAGGTTCGCGGCGGTGTTGGACACCAGGTACCAGATGCCGCCGGCAATCGCGCCGACGATCACCACCTGCCAGAGGATGGCGCGCAGCCGCGGATCGGACCAGCTCAGCGTCAGCCTCTTCTTGGGTGCCGCGCGCAGCCCGGACAGACGTGGATCGGTGGAGGTGGAGGACATGGTGCGCAATCACCTTATCGCTGGGCCACCGCAACCACGGCGGAAAGACTGAACACGACAGCAGCCGGCCAAGTCAGCCGAAGGAAAAAATAAGCAAGTTCCGCGCCACCGGGTAATGCGCGGCACGCGGGGTTGAACCGATACAGATTGCGCCAAATCGGTGGCCGGAATCAATCCCATACGCTGTCATCACGACCCGGCGCATGATCATCGGCCAGCCAAGGGTCAAGATCCGGCCCTGGCAACGAAAACGCCGCCCCGGCAATCCGGGGCGGCGCTGCGTCAGGCCACGCAGTATTCAGCGCATCGGCGGGGCGTAGTGCAGCCCACCGTGGTTCCACAGGTTGTTGATGCCGCGGGGAATGCCGTACGGCGTGATGTCGCGTTCCCACATCTCGCCGAAATTGCCCACCTGCTTGATGGCATTGTAGGCCCACTTGTTGTCCACGCCCAGCGCCTTGCCCATGTCGCCCTCGATGCCCAGCAGGCGGCGCACTTCGGGGATGTTCGAGGTCTTGGCAACCTCGTCCACATTGGCCTGGGTGATGCCGTATTCCTCGGCGATCAGCTGCGCGAAATAGGTCCAGCGCACGATGTCGAAGAACTTGTCGTCACCCTTGCGCACCATGGCCCCCAGCGGTTCCTTGCTGATGATCTCCGGCAGCAGGATGTGCTCGGTCTTCTTGTCGCCCTGCTGGAAGCGGAACCCGGCCAGGCCCGAGGCATCGGTCGAATACGTATCGCAGCGACCCGACAGGTATGCCTTCTGGATCTCGTTCACGTCCTGGATCAGGATCGGGGTGAACTTGATCTTGTTCACGCGAAAGTAGTCCGCCACCGCCAGTTCGGTCGAGGTGCCCGGCGCCACGCACACGGTCGCGCCATCCAGTTCCCTCGCCGAGGTCACCTTCAGCGACGCCTTCACCAGGAAGCCGGTGCCGTCATAGAAGTTCACGCTGGCGAACAGCCCGCCCAGATTGCCTTCGCGGCCCAGCGTCCAGGTGGTGGAACGGTACAGCAGGTCCACCTCGCCGGACTGCAGCGCGGTGAAGCGCGCCTGCGCCGTGGTCGGGATGAACTTGATCTTCTTCGCATCGCCCAGGATGGCGGCGGCCACGGCGCGGCAGGAATCGGCATCAAGGCCTTCCATCACGCCCTGGCTGTTGGGCAGCGAGAACATCGGCGAATTGCCGGCCACACCGCAATTCAGCTCGCCGCGCTTGATAATGGCATCCATGGTCGCCGAGCCGGTGCCCTGCGCGAACGCGCCGGTGCTGGCAACGGCCAGAAAGGCGCCGGCAATCAGGGTGCCGACGGTCATGCGCATCATTATAATTCTCCCTAAACGGTTTTGCGGCCCAGACAGCCGATTCGCCATTTAATGGGCCTTGAGGCGCCGAAGATCAACACCTGCGTTGCTTCCCGCGCATCCCTCGTTGCCGGCGCCGGCCCCGAAACGGCCGCGGCAGCGCGACAGTGGCCGCCACGATCGTCTCCGCGTTCGGCATCGCTACCTGGCTTTGACCAGGGTCGGTAACGCCACGCTGTCGTTGCGCGCCGCATAGGTCAAATGGTGGCCACCGCCCGAGACATCCGGCTCCTGGGCCCCGCTGGCCGGGTCGGTGGTGAAATGCCAGGCCCCCCACACCCGCGCCCCCCAGATCGCGCGCGGGTCCTCGCCATTGCGCATACGCACCAACTCCCCGGTGCTGGGCACGCCGGAGACGACCGCCCAATCCCGCAATCCGCCGCGGTACGGATGGGCCAGGCTGGCGCGCTCGCGATAGGCGCCGAACGTGGTGTAGGAGAGATTGGTCGGCCAGTCCTTGCACTCCGTCGACACCTTGCCCCAGACGCCGTCGACGAAGACCTGCCGGCCGCAGCGGCCGTACACCGCGCCGGCAATGAACTGCCATACGCCGAGGTCGTAGCCGCTGGGCGTGCGGCCATAGGTGTCGCTGACGGCCTTGTTCAGCGGCCCATAGGCACCGGCAATGCCGCAACACGCCGTGTGCTGGTGCTCCAGCCCCACCCAGTGCAGCAGGTTCGTCACATAGTTCTCGCGGCCGGCGCTGAGCGTCAGCAACAGGTATTCCTGGCCATAGCGGTTCGGCTCGCGCGAATTCCACGCCACCAGCGCGCCCCAGCTGCGCATTCGCGGGCGAAAGAACCCGGCCCCGAAGAACGGCGCCTCGCGCGTGCTGACCACGCCGTTGACAATGGCATAGTTGCCGTTCGGCCTGTCCCAGGCGCCCTCGAAGTCGACGTAGCTGGGAAACCGCGAATCCGGGATCGGCGGCTGGACCACGCCGCCCTCGGCATGGCCCAGCGGCTGCGCCATGGCGCCCGCCGCGGACAGGAACGCCAACATCATCAGGCCGCGCCGAAGTGTTGCGATCAGGTGCATCATCCGTGCTCCGTGGCTGGCCGGGACGACTCCGGTATGCTGATGACAAGCGCCGCAGAACGCGGCCGCCCCATTCCAGGGCGCTGACAGGCTGAAGTGCCTGTCAGCATCGGACCACTAGCCGCTCCCAGACGGATCCGGCAGATACCAGCCGGCCACCCGCTTTTCGCGAAACGCTGCCGTGCCCTCGCGCCCCTCGGGCGAACTGCGTTGCATCCATCCCTCGTGGGACAGCTGGGAAATCTGCCGGGCATCCAGCTTCAAGCCGTTGGCGCCCAGGAAGGACTCCTTGGTGGCCGAAATCGCTCCCGGCGCACCCAGCATGATGGCATCCAGCACCTCGGCCAGCCGCCCCTCCATCGCCTCCGCCGCCACCACCTCGTGCACCAGCCCGATCCGCACCGCCTCCGCCGCCCCGAACCGCTCGCCGGTCAGCGCATAGCGCCGGGTCTGGCGCAGGCCGATCGCATTGACCATGTGCGTGCTGATCGGCGTCGGTGCCACGCCGACGCGGATTTCGGTGATGCCGAACAGCGCATCGGGGGCCGCCAGCGCCACATCCACGCAGCACACGATGCCCACCCCGCCACCGAAGCACGCCCCCTTCACCATGGCGATGGTCGGGTGCGGAAACTCGTTCAGCTTGCGCATCGCCTCGGTGGTGGCGTGCGACGCGGCATAGGCGCGCTCCGGCGGATACTGCGCCGCCTTGCCCAGCCAGATCACGTCGGCCCCGGCCTGGAAGTGCTTGCCGGCTCCGCGCACCACCAGCGCCCGCACCTGGGCGTCGGCCGCCAGCCGGTCCAGCCCGTCGATCAGCGCCGCCAGCATGGCCTCGTCATAGGCATTGCCGCGCGCCGGCCGGTTCAGCGTGGCGGTCGCCACCCCGCGCCGGTCGATCTCCAGAAGTACCGGCCCCGACTGAACTGTCTCGTCCATGCTCACCCCACCACGCTCGACGGATCGGTGTTCGACCCGCACACCAGCACCCCGACGCACGCCCCGTGCGGCGGCACGAAAGCGCCCGCCAGCACCGCCGCCAACGCCGTCGCCCCGCCCGGCTCGGCCACCAGCCGGAACCGGTCCCATAGCAGCTTCTGCGCGGCGCGGATGTCGTCGTCGGCCACCAGCACCGCCTGCGCCACGAAGCGCTGCGCGATCGGGAACATCAGCCCGCCCACCTGCCGCGCCCCCAGCGCATCCGCCGCCACCCCGCCCACCGGGGAGGGCACCGGCGCGCCGGCCGCCAGCGCATCATGCAGCCCCGGGCACCCCGTCGGCTCCACGCTCACCACCTGCACGCTGCCCATCGCCCAGGCCGCCATGCCGCCGATCAGCCCGCCGCCGCCGGTCGCCACCAGCAGATGCGTCAGGCCGGGCGCATCCGCCAGGAATTCGCGGGCCACCGTGCCTTGCCCGGCCAGCACGTCGGCGTGGTCGAAGGCATGCACCTCCATCGCCCCGGTCTCGGCCTGGCGCGCCCGGCTGGCCGCCAGCGCCTCGACATAGGTCTCCCCGCCCCGCACCAGCCGCGCGCCAAAACTCTCGATCCGCGCAACCTTGGCCGCCGGCGTGTGCTGCGGCACGAAAACCTCGGCGGCCAGCCCCAGCGCCCGCGCGGCATAGGCCACCGCCGCGCCATGGTTGCCGCCCGACGCCGCGATCACCCCCGCCGCGGCAAGCGTGCCGGCCTCGCGCGCCACCAGGATGCGGTTGAACGCCCCGCGCGGCTTGAAGCTGCCGGCGTGCTGCAACAGCTCCAGCTTCAGCACGATCGGAAACTCCTGGCCCAGCTCGCCCGCCGGCACCGCCAGCAGCGGCGTGCGGCGCACATGCGGCGCGATGCGTGCGGCGGCGGCGGCGATCTCGGCGCGGGTCACGGTCATGCCCCACGGTCTCGCACGCGCGCGGCCCCGCTTCAAGGGACCCGCCTTCAAGGGACGCACCCGGCACGCCCAGCTGCGAAGAGGCTTCCGTTGTGCGCGCAAAGGCGCCATGGTCCGCCCCCATGCAGATACATGCGAGCTGCGCCGCCCGCCGGGGCGCCGGCGTATTGCTGTTGGGTCCGCCCGGCTCCGGCAAGTCGGAGCTGGTGCTGCGCCTGCTCGACCACGGATTCCTGCTGGTGGCCGACGACCGGGTGGAGGTCGCCGACGGCCACGCCTGGGCCCCTCCCGCCCTGGCCGGTCTGCTGGAGGTGCGCGGCCTCGGCATCATCCGGCTGACCCATCTCGACCGCGCCCGCCTGGCCCTGGCCGTGCAGCTTGGCGGCGCGGTGCCGCGGCTGCCGGCCCCGGCCCGCCATGCCGCCACCGGCCTGCCGTTGCTGGCCGTCGATGCCGCCCGCCCGGCCGCCGCCCAGGTCGTCGGCCTGGCCCTGGATTGCGTCCTGGGCATCGCCCAGCCCCTCTCCGGCGCCTTCGGCGCGGACGATGCACCCGGCGCCTTCGCCGCGGAAGAGCAGCGATGAGCACCGCACCCGAGCCGGGCCGGGAACCCCGCCGCGTCGCACTGGTCACCGGCCTGGCCGGCGCCGGCCGCGCCTCGATCCTGCACGCGCTCGAGGATGTCGGCTACGAGGCCACCGACAACCCCTCGCTCGACCCGGTGGACCGCCTGGTGGACAGCATCGCCAGCAGCGGCGCGCGCCATGTCGCCCTCGGCGTCGATGCCCGCTCGCGCAGCTTCACCCCCGACCGGGTGCTGGAACTGCGCGACCGGCTGCGCGGCGTCGCCGACATGCAGGTGGACCTGGTATTCGCCTGGGCCGAGGAGGCGGTGCTGCTGCGCCGCTACACCGAAACCCGCCGCCGCCACCCGCTCTCGCCCAAGGGGCGGGTGATCGACGGCATCACCGCCGAAGTGCAGCTCACCGAACCGCTGCACGAGCTGGCGGACTGGGTGATCGACACCTCCGACCTGCCGCTCGCCCAGCTCCGCCAGCAGATCGACGCCCATTTCGGCCCCGCCGCCGGCGACGCGAACGGCCGCCAGGCCCTCTCGATTTCGCTGATCTCATTCGCGTTTCCCGCAGGCCTGCCGCGCGAGGCCGAGCTGGTATTCGACGCAAGATTCCTGCGCAACCCATTCTACGATATCGCATTGCGCCAGGGCACCGGGCTCGACCCGGCGGTCGCCGCCTATGTCGCCGCCGATCCCGACTATGCCGCGTTCGTGGCGCGGCTGACCGCCCTGCTCGACCTCGTCTTGCCGCGCTTCGTGCAAGAGGGCAAGAAATATGCGACAGTCGCAATCGGCTGCACCGGCGGACGCCACCGGTCGGTCACCCTTGTCGAGCATTTGGCATCGCATCTGACCCAGACAGGCTGGCGCGTGACCGCGACCCATCGAGAACTGGCCCGCGAGGGTTCCACGCCGCGGCAGGGCAGCCGCACCATCCCCCCCGACGCGCCCCTGGCCGCACCGGAGAGTCACGCCTTGAGCAAACCCGAGCGATGAGCGGGAACAATTCCCCCAGCGTCCCCGGCAACGGGGCCGGCGTCCCCGGAAGCGGCGTGGGCGCCCCATGATCGGCCTCGTCCTGGTCACCCATGGCCGTCTGGCCGAGGAGCTGCGCCTGGCGATGGAGCACGTCGTCGGCACCCAGCGCAACGTCGCCACCGTCTGCATCGGCCCCGATGACGACATGGAGCGCCGCCGCGCCGACATCACCCGCTGCATCACCGAGGTCGACACCGGCGACGGCGTGGTCCTGCTGACCGACATGTTCGGCGGCACCCCCTCCAATCTCGCCATTTCGCAGATGGTCCGCAAAGGCGTCGAGGTGCTGTCCGGCGTCAACCTGCCGATGCTGGTCAAGCTGGCCAAGGTGCGCGGCAGCCAGCCGCTGGCCGATGCCGTCGAATGCGCCACCGCCGCCGGCCGCAAATACATCTCCGCCGCCTCGCACATCCTGCCCGGCGCCGGCAAGAACGATGCGGGCAAGAACGATGCGGGCAAGAGCGATGCCGGCAAGACCGACGCCGGCAAGAACGGCGCGGGCAAGTCCGATGTCGGCCAAGGCGCCGCGGGCCAAGCCGGCGCCGGCAAGAGCGGCGGCAACGAGACCTGCGGGTGACCGGGGCCGACGACGGCGCCCCGCGGGACAGCGATGCCGCGGTGCTGCGGCGCGCCCTGGTGATCTGCAACAAGCGCGGCCTGCACGCCCGTGCCGCGGCCAAGTTCGTCACCCTCGCCGAGCGTTTCGGCGCCTCGGTCGAGGTGGAGAAGGACGGCCAGTCGGTCTCCGCCCGCTCGATCATGGGGCTGATGATGCTCGGCGCCGGCCTCGGCGCCACCATCTCGGTCAGCGCCGAGGGCTGGGACGCCAAGGAGGCGCTGGACGCCCTGTCCGCCCTCGTCGAAGCCGGCTTCCATGAACAGGACTAGCCCCGCCCCGGACGACCCCGCGGCCCGGGAGCGCAGCGCCGCCGAACGCAGCGCCGCCGAACGCAGCTTCACCGGCATCGCCGTCTCGCCCGGCGTGGCGATCGGCCCGATGTTCGGCGCCGTCGAGGCCCCGGCCGAGGTGGTCCGCGCGCGCATCCACGCCACCGACATCACCGCCGAGACCTCCCGCCTGGAGGCCGCGATCGCCCAGTCGCGCAAGCAGCTGGTCAAGCTGCGCACCCGCCTCGGCGTCCTGCCCGAGGACAGCCAGGCCGAGATCGCCCCGCTGCTCGACGCCTACCTGCAAATGATCGGCCCCTCCCGCCTGGTCCGCGGCGCCAAGAAGCGCATCACCGAAGGCCTGGTCAGCGCCGAAACCGCCGTGTTCGACGAAAGCGAGTCCCTCGCCGAGCAGATCCAGTCGATGGCCGGCGACGGCGACCGCGCCGGCCGCCGCCGCCGCGCCGAGGAAGTGCGCGAAATCGGCCGCCGCCTGATCCGCAACCTCACCCGCGCCCCCTTCCGCAGCTTCGCCGGCCTGCCCGCCGGCGCCGTGCTGGTGGCCGAGTTCCTGCGCCCGGCCGACGCCGCCCTGCTCGACCCCGCCCGCCTCGCCGGCGTCGCCACCGACGATGGCGGCGCCGACGGCCACACCGCCGTGATGCTGCGCGCCCTCGGCGTGCCCGCCGTTCTCGGCGTCGCCGGCCTGTCCGAGATGGCCAAGCCCGGCGACATGCTGGTGGTCGACGGCTCCGAGGGCACCGTGGTGCTCCACCCCACCGCCGCCACCCTGGCCAATGCCCGCCGCCAGGTCACCGCCTTCGCCCGCGAGCAGCAGCGCCTCGGCAAGCTGCGCCGCCTGCCCGCCGTCACCACCGACGGCGAGGAGGTGGAGCTCCAGGCCAACCTCGAACTCCCCGCCGAACTGCCGCTGATCGCCCAGGCCGGCGCCGCCGGCATCGGCCTGCTGCGCAGCGAGTTCATGTTCATGAACCGCGAAACCGTGCCCGACGAAGACGACCAGTACGACATCTACCGCACCGTGGTCGAGGCGATGGAGGGCGACCCCGTCACCATCCGCGTGCTCGACTGGGGCGGCGAGAAGGACATCGAGGCCCTGCAATCCGCCGGCATCGTCCCGGTCATCACCGATCCCAACCCCGCCCTCGGCCTGCGCGGCATCCGCATGCTGCTGCGCCAGCCCGAGCTGCTGGAAACCCAGTTCGCCGCCATCCTGCGCGCCAGCGCCCACGGCCCGGTGCGCGCCCTGCTGCCGATGGTCACCACGGTGGACGAGGTCAAGGCCGCGCGCGAAATCTACGACCGCGTCGCCCGCCGCCTGCGCCGCCGCGGCGAGCGCATCGCCGAAAAACTCCCCCCCCTCGGCATCATGATCGAAACCCCCGGCGCCGCCCTCTCCGCCGACGCCCTCGCACTGGAGGCCGATTTCTTCGCCATCGGCACCAACGACCTCACCATGTACACCCTCGCCGTCGATCGCGCCGACACCGAAGTCGCCGACCTCTACGACCCGCTGCACCCCTCCGTGCTCCGCCTGATCCAGTTCGCCACCGAAGCCGCCCTGCGCCTGCGCATGCCGGTCTCGGTCTGCGGCGAAATGGCCTCCAACCCCCTCGTCACCCGCCTGCTGCTCGGCATCGGCCTGCGCAGCTTCAGCATGCACGCCTCCGCCATCCCGCGCGTCAAACAGGCCGTCCGCGCGCTCAACATCGACGACTGCGCCCGCTTCGCCCGCAAGGTGATGGAACAGTCCGACCCCGCCGCCATCCGCCAGATGATGCTCGGCGAACCCGAATCGGCATCCGCCGCATGACCGCCCCCCTCAAGGTCGCAATCGGCCTCGGCCTCACCGAATTCCCCTTCGCCGACGCCACCGAATTCTGGCGCTGGGTCGATCTGTGCGAACACGGCGGCATCGACAGCCTGTGGCAGACCGACCGCATCGTCTCCGCCACCCCCATCCTCGAATGCCTCGCCACCATGGCCGCCCTGGCCGGCCGCACCCGCCGCCTCAAATTCGGCGTCAACGTCGTCTCGCTCGCCATGCGCGACCCCGTCCTGCTGGCCAAGCAATGCGCCACCATCGACATGCTGTCCGAAGGCCGCCTCCTCCCCGGCTTCGGCATCGGCTCCCCCCGCGCCCCCGAATGGGATTCCCTCCATCTCGACACCACAACGCGCGGCCGCGTCACCGACGAAGCCCTCGAAATCCTCGCCCTGCTCTGGACCGGCCAACCCGTCACCTACGCCGGCCGCCACTTCAAACTCACCAACGCCCAGATCGCCCCCAAACCCACCCAGCCCAACCTCCCCATCTGGATCGGCGGCGCCTCCGAGGCCGCCATCCGCCGCACCGCCAGATACGGCACCGGATGGCAAGCCGGCGCCGAAACCCCCGAACAACTCGCCCAGATCGTCGCCGCCATCCGCGCCGCCACCGCCGCCGCCGGCCGCACCATCGACGAAGACCACTACGGCGCCGCCTTCCCCTTCCGCTTCGGCACGCCCGACGACCCCGGCATCGCCCGCGCCAAAGCCGCCTACGCCAAACGCACCGGCGCCAACCCCGACCAGTACTTCGCCATCGGCACCGCCGAGACCATCCTCGCCCGCATCGCCGCCTACATCGAAGCCGGCGCCCAGAAATTCATCCTCCGCCCCATCGGCCACGACGGCGCCGAAATCGCCCGCCAAACCCGCCTCCTGATCGACCACGTCCTCCCCGAAGCCGCCCGCCGCTGGCCCAAACCCAAACGCCGGAAGTAAGCCGGGGGCTCCGCTGCTCGACGCCTCCCGCATCGGCGTCTCCCTCTCCGACGAATCCCGACTTCACCCCGAACAATCCATGCGTCTCGGTCCAGAAGGAAGAAAAGACTTCTTTTTGTGAACAAAAAGAAGCAAAAAAACTTCATCCATCAAGAAAGACTCCCTCTCCCCTTGGGGGAGAGGGCCGGGGTGAGGGGTGGCCACCACCGCACGCCACGAATATCACTTCCCTATTCCAAGCCACTGCTGCCGCCTGCCGGGTCAACGCGGGCTGGCATGAGGCCAAGGGACTCGGCCCGTCGCGCGAAGACGCGCGCCGGACCAGGCGGGTCCGGGCGGCGCCCAGCCTTCCCTGCCTTCACCTCTCCGGGGCGGAACCCCGCCCCGCAAACGATACCACCCCCGCCGCCGTCACGATCGCCCCCACCGCCACCGCTTGCGTCACCGCCAGCGACGTCAGCGACAGGCTGGCGCTCGTCAGGATGATCCCCATCGAATTCGCCGTCCTGGCCAGCGCGAACAGTTCGGCCTTGCGATGCAGCGGCGACAGCGCGTCAAGCATCAGCGAGTAGAACGTGCTCAACGGCGCCATGCAGCACCCGATCGCCACCGCCCCCACCACCGTCGCCACCGCCGACACCTGCGCGGCGATCAGCACCGCCCCCGCGCTCATCAGCCCGAGATAGCCCAGAACCACCCCCCGCCCCGGCATCCGGTTCCGCACGCTCACCCAAACCCCGCCGCTCACCGCCGCCACGCACAGCGCCACGGTGAAAATGAACCCCATCTCCGGCGCAAGCCCGTAGTTCATCGCCAGCGACACCGCCCCGATCTCGATCGACGACACCACCGCGCTGTTCGCCAGGGTGCAGCCCAGCCACAACAGGATCGCCGGCGTCACCAGGCTGGCGCCGCCATCCGCCACCGCCGGCGCCGTCGCGTGCGCGACGCCCGGCACCAGCACCAGCGGCAGCGTCCCCAGCGCGCTCAGCGCCAACAGCGCCAGCACCGGGTCGAGCGTGCCCAGAACCGAGGCCGCAACCGGCGCCGCCACGAACGTCACCTCGCCCAGCGTCGCCGCAATGCCCAGCGCCCGCGGCAACCCCGCCGGCGCCACGAGATGGTTCAGCACCGAGCGCAGGTAGCCGAACGCCGCCCCGTTCACCAAACCCCCCAGCGCCGCCGCCACCAGCAGCCAGGCGAACGGCGCCTCCACCGCCGCCAGGAACGCAATCGCCGCCAGCGCCACCATGCGGATGCCCACCAGCACCCGCAGGTAGCCCACCGCATTCCACCCCCGCCCCAGCCGCGCCACCGGCACCGCGCCCGCCACCTGCGCCAGGGTGATCGCCAGCACGATCGCCGCCCCGCTCTGCGCATCCCCGGTCAGCGGCAGCGCCAGCAACGCGAAAACGATCGGTCCCGCCGCCTGCGGCACCCCGAACGCACCATAGGACAGGAACCAGCGAACCAACGCCCCGCGCCCGGCGCCGCGCGGCACCGTCGCGGTGCCGTCGGAAACCCTCGCCTCGCCGTCTGCCCGTACTGCCATGAAGCCGCCTTCGCCCGATCGGAACCGAACCCTGCATCGAACGGCCGCGGCGGGTGCTCCGTCCTTCCCCGCCCATACCATCGCACCTGGCGGCCCGCCACCCTGCCACCCGCGCCGAAAATTTTCCTTGCACCGATATCGTTAGTTATTTATATTGGCAGAATGTTCAACCAACCCATCCCGCCGGCCAGCGCGATCGCGCGCCAGCGCCCCACCGCCCCGGCGGATGGGGATGGCGGAATGCTGCCCGCGTCCCTGCAAACCCTCATCATCGCCATCCTCACCCGCCTGTTCGCCCGCCTGGAGCACCTCATGCAGCTCTGGCAATCCGGCCAGCTGCCCCCGCTCCGCCCCGCCGCGCCCACGGGACGGCGCCGCATCGCCGCGGCCGCGCCGCGCCCCGCCGCCACACATGCGTCCGCCGCCCGCCCGCGCCTGCCGGCCGGCCCCGCCGTCGCCCACTGCCCGGCGCCCGCCGCGCGCGCCCGCGCCATCGCCGCCTCCTCCCGGCGAGCCTCCCGCGGCGCACCCATCGCGCACCCGCCCTCCTCACCCACCGCGCTCTCCCCACCCCTCGGCCGCGCACCGCCCATCCTGCTCCCCCGCGCCCCCCACCCGGCCCGCGCCCCGCCGCCAGACCGTCCTGCCGCCAGACCGTCCTGCCGCCAGACCGTCCTGCGGTCCGCCGCCGGAGCCCGCTCCCGGGAACCCGCCGTCCGGGAAGCACAGCCATGTGCAAATTGTTCCGATTTAGCAACATACAGCCTCGCGTTTCCCCTCCCCACCATCTCCCGCTACGCTCCTCGGCCACCATCCCGGGAGCTTCCGTGCGCACCGCCCTCGTCCTGGCCCTGCTGACCCTGCTCGCCGCCTGCGCCCCGTCCGGCCGTCCCGGCGGCTTCCCCGGCGGCTTGGCCGGCACCCCGCGCAGTTGCGGCATCCGCCCCTATGCCGAGGTGCCCCTGACCCTGTCGCAGAACACCCCCCTGGTCCAGGCCCGCATCAACGGCAATCCCGTCACCCTGCTGCTGGACACCGGTGCCGAGCGCGTGCTGCTGACCCAGGAGGCCGTGCACCGCCTCGGCCTGGTCGTCGACCCCGCCCGCACCTTCACCGAACAGGGCGCCGGCGGCGCCTTCAGCAGCGCCGCCGCCCAGGTCCGCGACTTCGAGTTCGCCGGCCTCGCCATCCCCGACCACCCCGTCGCCGCCCTGCCTTATCGCCTGCCCGCCAACGCCACCGAGCGGGTGGACGGCCTGCTCGGCGTCACCGTCCTCGGCGCCTTCGACATCGACATGGACATGCCCGGCCGCAAGATGACGCTCTACGGCGGCACCGTCTGCGGCGACACCGCCATCCCGCCCTGGCGCGAGGCCTACATCACCGCCCCGGCCGAGGTCTCGCCGCGCGGGCGCATGCACATGCAGGTGCGCATCGGCGGCCACACCCTGATGGCGCTGCTGGACACCGGCGCCACCGCCTCGGTCATCACCACCCGCGCCGCCCTGGCCAGCGGCGCCACCGCCGAACAGCTGGCCGCCGCCCCCGTCGCGGTGATGCGCGGCGTCGGCCCGCAGCCGGTCCCGGTGCGCCAGCTCAGCTTCTCCGAGGTCCAGATCGGCCCCGAGCGCTTCGCCCATGCCCGCCTGCTGGTCACCGATTCCGGCCTCGGCCCGGTGGACATGATAGTCGGCATGGACTACCTGGGCGGCCGCCGCCTGTGGTTCTCCTTCGCCCGCCGGCAGGTCTTCATAATGGTCCCGCCGCGGCGCTGAAGTACCCTGCCGGCGATGGACATGGCACCGCCCGCATGAAACAGGCCCAGCGCATCGCAGCCGGCAGCATCGCCATCGGCCTCGCCGTGCTGGCGCTGAAGCTCGCCGCCTGGTGGCTCACCGGCAGCGCCGCCCTGTTCTCCGATGCCGCGGAATCCGTGGTCAACGTCGCCGCCTCCGCCGCCGCCTTCGTCGCACTGCGCCTCGCCGCCCGCCCGCCCGACGCCGACCACCCCTACGGCCACGACAAGGCCGAGTTCTTCGCCGCCGTGATCGAGGGCGTGCTGATCGTCGTCGCCGCCCTGGTGATCCTCCAGCACGCCTGGCAGGCGGTGCAGAACCCGGCCCCCATCGCCGCCCCGTTCCAGGGCATGGCGCTGAACGCGGCCGCCGGCGCGCTGAACCTGGCCTGGGGCCTCTTCCTGCTGCGCAGCGCCCGCCGCCTGCGCTCGCCCGCCCTGGCCGCCGACGCCCGCCACCTGCTGTCCGACGTGGTCACCTCCGTCGGCGTCATCGCCGGCCTGTCGCTCGCGGTCGCAACCGGCATCTGGTGGCTGGACCCGCTGCTGGCCGCCGCCACCGCGCTGTACATCCTGGGCTCCGGCAGCATGGTGATCCGCGCCTCCGTCGGCGGGCTGATGGACGAGGCCCCGGCGGCGGAGATCGTGGCGCGCATCCGCGCCCTGGTCGGCGAGCACGCCGAGGGCGCGATCGAGGCGCACGACCTGCGCACCCGCCACGCCGGCCGCCTCACCTTCCTGGAATTCCACCTCGTCGTCCCCGCCCTGATGACGGTCGCCGACGCCCACGCCATCTGCGACCGGATCGAGGCGGCGCTGAAGGCCGAGATGGAAGGCCTGGTCATCACCATCCACATCGAGCCCGAGGGCAAGGCCAAGCACCACGGCGTGCTGGTCCTGTGACCGTGCCGCGGTGAGAGCCCTCACCCTTGTCGCCCTGCTCCTCGCCGCCCCCCTGCCGGCGACTGCCCAGCGCGTGGTCTCGCTGAACCTGTGCACCGACCAGTACCTCCTGGCCCTCGCCCCGCAGAAAGCCACCGCTGTCACCTTCCTGGCCCGCGACCCCGAGCTGTCGGCGATGGCCACCGCCGCCGCCACGGTCCCCACCGTGCGCGCCGACGCCGAAGCGGTGCTGGCCCTGCACCCGGATCTCGTGCTCGCCGGCCGCTGGGGCGCGCGCGCCACGCTGGACGCCCTGGCACGCCGTGGCGTGGCGATCGAGCGCATCGACCCGCCGGCCGACTTCCCCGCCATCCGCGCCACCACCCTGGCCCTCGGCGCCCGCCTCGGCGCGACCGCACGGGCCGCCGCCCTGCTGGCCGAAATGGACGCCACCCTGGCCGCGCTGCCGCCCCCCACCCACCAGCCGGCGATCGCGCTGGAACCGCGCGGCTACAGCGCCGGCCCCGGCAGCCTGCGCGCCGCGGTGCTGGATGCCGCCGGGCTGGAGAATGCCGGCGACGGCTCCCAGCTCAGCCTGGAAGCCCTGGCCGCCCGGCCCGCGGTGCTGCTGGTCCTCGCCCCGCCGCCGCCGTTCCCGTCGCGCGCCACCGAATTCCTCTCCCACCCCCTGCTCGCCCACCACCGCCGCCGCACCGTGCCGGCCGCCCTGACCATCTGCGGCGGCCCCTGGACAGCCCGCGCCGTGGCCCAGCTCGCCCGATGATCCCGGCCCGCACCTATGCGTGGCTGACCCTGCTGGTCGCCGCCCTGGCCGTCCTGGCCCTGCTGGTCGGCGCGTCCGGCTTCGGCGTGCCGGACTGGCCGATCCTGTGGCAGTTGCGCCTGCCCCGCACCCTGCTGGCAATGCTGATCGGCGGCGGCCTCGGCCTGTCCGGCGCGGTGCTCCAGGGCGCGCTGCGCAACCCGCTGGCCGACCCCGCGCTGCTCGGCATCGGCGGCGCCGCCGGGCTGGGCGCGGTGCTGGCATTCTACTGGGGCCTCGGCCTGGCCTTCGCCCCGGCGCTGCCGCTGGCCGGGCTGGCGGGTGCCGCGCTGGGCTGCGCCGTGCTGTTCGCCTTTGCCGGCCGCGCGCCCTCCGCACCCTCGCTGATCCTGGCCGGGGTCGGGCTGTCGGCGATCGCCTCGGCGCTGCAGGTGCTGGCCCTGGCCTTCGCACCCAACCCCTATGCCCTGGCCGAGGTCACCTTCTGGCTGATGGGCGGGCTGGCCGACCGCGCGCCGCTGCACGTGGCGATGGCCGCGCCGCCGATCCTGCTGGGCGGCGCCATCATGCTGCGCCTGGGACGCGGGCTGGACGCCCTGGCGCTGGGCGAGGAGGTGGCCGCCAGCCTCGGCGTGCCGGTGGCCCGCACCCTGGCCCTGGCCGCCGCCGGGGTGGCGCTGGTGGTCGGCGCGGCCACCTCCGTCGGCGGCGGCATCGGCTTCGTCGGGCTGGTGGTGCCGCATCTGCTGCGCCCGCTGCTGGGCGAGCGGCCCTCGGCCCTGCTGGCCGCCTCGGTGCTGGGCGGGGCGGCCCTGCTGCTGGCCGCCGACCTGGTGGTCCGCGCGGCACCGCTGCTGTTCCCCTTGGCGCAGGAGCCGCCGCTGGGCGTGCTGACCGCCCTGCTCGGCGCGCCGTTCCTGGTGCGCATCGCCCGGCGGCAGGCACCGTGATCGCCTGGCCCGGCACCCCGGTCGCGCTGGCCGGACGAACCGTGCTGCACGATCCCGTCTTCCACGCCGGCGCCGGCGAGATGGTCGCCCTGGTCGGGCCGAACGGCGCCGGCAAATCCACCCTGCTGCGCGCGCTGGCCGGCCTGCTGCCCGGCACTCCGCCCGCCGACCCGCGCCGCGTCGCCTGGCTGCCGCAGGGCGCGCGCTGCGCCTGGGGCCTGACCGTGGCCGAGATCGCCGCCCTCGGCCGCATCCCGCATGGCGACGCCGACCCGGCGCCGGTGGAACGCGCCCTGGCCGCCTGCGACCTGCTGGCCCTGCGCGACATCCGCATCGACCGGCTCTCCGGCGGCCAGCAGCGCCGCGCCATGCTGGCCCGCGTGCTGGCCGGCACGCCGGCCGTGTTGCTGCTGGACGAGCCCACCGCCGACCTCGACCCGGCCGCCGCCCATGCCATCATGGCATTGCTGCGCGGCCACGCCGCCGCCGGCGCCTGCGTGGTGGTGGTGCTGCACGACCTCGCGCTGGCGCAGCACCACGCCACCCGCATGGTGGTGCTGGATGCCGGACGGATCACCGCCGACGCGCCGCCGGACATCGCCCTGAAACAGGCCGCCGCCGCCTTCGGCCTGCCGCACGGCCCCGACCCCCGGCCGCGCCTGCTGCCGCCGCCGTGAACCGCCTTGCCTACTTCATCGCCGCCTCGCTGGCCGCGCATGTCCTGGCCTGGCTGGCGCTGGTGTTCGGCCCCGGCCTGGTCGGCCGCACCATCCCGCCGCCGCCGGAACCGGCCACCATCGAGGTGTCCATCGGCGACGGCACCCCGCCGCAGCCACCGGCCCCCGACACCAGCGCCGGCCCCGAAGCCCCACCCCAACCGGACCCCCCACCGGAACCCGCGCCGCCGGAGGAAGCCGCCCCGCCGCTCCTCCTGCCCCTGCCGCGCTCGGTGGCCGCGTCGCCGCCGCCGGCCGTGCCCCCGCCGCCATCGCCGCCGCCGGCAGCCCCCGGCGGCCCCGCCACCGTCCGTCTGGCCAGCCCTGGCACGCCGCCCTATGCCGACCTGCTGGACCCCGAGCGCAACCGCTTCCGCGCCGCCCGCGGCGACAGCACCAACCGCATGCCGGCCTATCCGCGCGACGCCGCGCTGCGGCTCGAATCCGGCACGGTGAAGCTCCAGCTCTTCGTCGACCCCTCCGGCAAGGTGGTCAACGTGCTGATCACGCACGCCTCCGGCTCCGCCAGCCTGGACCGCGCGGCGCGCGAGCAGGCGCTGACCTGGCACTTCACCCCGGCCCGGCGCGACGGCAAGCCGGTGGCGGATATTGTCGAAATCGAGATCGCGTTCAAACTGATCTGACGGACGTCGCAGGAGAGCAGGACATGGTACGGATCAACCGGGTGGTGACCCGCGGCGGCGATGGCGGCGAGACCTCGCTGGGCGACGGCAGCCGCGTGCCGAAGGACGCGCTGCGGGTGGAGGCCTACGGCGCGGTCGATGAGACCAATGCCGCCATCGGCCTGCTGCGCCTGCACACCGCCGGGGACGCCGAGGCCGACGCGATGCTGGCCCGCATCCAGAACGACCTGTTCGATCTCGGCGCCGATCTCTGCGTGCCCGGCGAGGCCGGCGACCGCCTGCGCCTGACCGACGCGCCGTCGCTGCGGCTGGAGGCCGAACTCGCCGCCCTGAATGCCGCCCTGCCGGCGCTGACCAGCTTCGTGCTGCCCGGCGGGACCGCCGGCGCCGCCCACGCCCACCTGGCCCGCACCATCGCGCGGCGCGCCGAACGCCGGGCCGTGGCGCTGGCGCGCGACGTGGCGATCAATCCCGCGGTGGTGCGCTATCTCAACCGCCTGTCGGACCACCTGTTCGTCCTGGGGCGCCATCTCAACGACCGCGGCGCAGTCGATGTCACCTGGGTGCCGGGGGCGAACAGGTAGAAAGGAAGCCTTCATTTTCTGTAGAAAAAGAAGCAAAAAGACTTCATTCCTTGCTGATCGTGCGGCACCATCTCGCCACAAATGCCAATGAACAGAAGTTTTTTGGTTCTTTTTTTCAAAAAAGAACATCCTTCCTTGCTCTCCCCCCGTGCCAGGCAGTGGCAAGGCCGTACCTTCGGTCTATACAGGCCCATGGCGGATTCAGCTCCAGTGGCCAGGCCGATCGCCGAACGCCACGTCACCATCATCGAAGTCGGCGAATGACCGAATCCAAGCTGGTCGAGGTCACCGGCCTTGATGTCGCCTTCGGCGCGCGCCGGGTGGTGCGCGACGTGTCGTTCCGCCTCGATCGCGGCCGCACCCTGGCCCTGGTCGGCGAGAGTGGCTCGGGCAAGTCGCTGACGGCGCTGTCGCTGCTCGGCCTGCTGCCGCCGGGCGCGGCGTGCACCGGGCAGGTGCGGCTGGCCGGGCACGACGTGGTGGGCGCCGATGCGGCCACCCTGCGCCGGCTGCGCGGCGGTGTCGCCGGCATGGTGTTCCAGGAGCCGATGAACAGCCTGAACCCGCTCGCCCGCATCGGCGCCCAGATCGCCGAGGCCACCCGGCTGCACCCGCGCCCCGGATTCCGGCTGGACGCCGCCGCCGCGCGCGCCCGTGCTGCGGCCCTGCTGGCCGAGGTCGGCTTCCCCGACGGCGCCGCCCGGCTGGACGCCTTCCCGCACCAGCTTTCCGGCGGCCAGCGCCAGCGGGTGATGATCGCCATCGCCCTGGCCAACGACCCCGCCCTGTTGATCGCCGACGAGCCGACCACGGCGCTGGACGTGACCATCCAGGCGCAGATCCTCAAGCTGCTCGCCGCCGAGAAGGCCGCCCGCGGCCTTGCCCTGCTGCTGATCAGCCACGACCTGGCGATCGTGCGCCGCTATGCCGACGATGTCTGCGTGATGAAGGATGGCGCGGTGGTGGAGGCAGGTCCGGTGGCCACGGTCTTTGCCGACCCGCAGCACCCCTACACCGCGATGCTGCTGGCCGCCGAGCCGCGCGGCCAGCCCGCGCCGGTGCCCGCCGAGGCGCCGCTGCTGATGCAGGGCGACGATATCCGGGTGCATTTCGCCATCCGCCGCGGGGTGCTTCGCCGCGCCGTCGGCCATGTCAGGGCGGTGGATGGCGTATCGGTTGCGGTGCGGCGGGGCGAGACGGTGGCACTGGTGGGCGAGAGCGGTTCCGGCAAATCCACCATGGGCTTCGCCCTGCTGCGCCTGCAACCGGCCGAGGGGCGCATCGTCTTTGTCGGCCCCGACCTCGCCCGCCACGATCTCGCCAGCCTCGACCGCGCCGCGCTGCGCCGCCTGCGCGCCGACATGCAGATCGTCTTCCAGGACCCGTTCGGCAGCCTGTCGCCGCGGCTGTCGGTGGGCGAGATCATCGCCGAGGGCCTGGCGGTGCACGCCCGCCAGCTCTCCCCGGCCGAGCGCGCCGCGCGCGTTGCAGCGGCGCTGGACGAGGTGGGGCTGCCGGGCGATTCGGTCGCGCGCTACCCGCATGAGTTCAGCGGCGGCCAGCGCCAGCGCATCGCCATCGCGCGCGCCATCGTGCTCCAGCCGCGCTTCGTGGTGCTGGACGAGCCGACCAGCGCGCTGGACATGTCGGTCCAGGGCCAGATCGTCGAGCTGCTGCGCCGGCTGCAGGACCAGCACGGGCTCGGCTACCTGTTCATCAGCCACGACCTCAAGGTGGTGCGCGCCATGGCCCACCGCGTGGTGGTGCTGCGCCAGGGAAAGGTGGTGGAGGAGGGGCCGGCGGAACAGGTCTTCGCCCGCCCGGCCACCGCCTACACCCGCGCGCTGATGGCTGCCGCCTTCGATCTGGATGCCGACGAGACCGGCGCCGTCGCGATCTGAGCGATCCCGCGCGTCAGGCGATGCCGCCGCCCACGCTCACCACCAGCGCAAAGACGGCCAGCGCCGCGACGAGAATGAAGGCCAGGGCGAACTTGAACATCTTGACATGGTTGCGGTGCATGGCGGCGACAGTTCCTATTGGTGAAATAACGAAACGTCGAGTTCGGTAGCCATCGGCAACAAAATGCTGGTCGCGTAACAATACTGTACTTCGCCGCCGTTGCCAAATGCTCTGCGGCGCCCGGAGTCAGTGCGCTGGAGTCAGTGCGCCGGAGTCAGTGCGCCGGAGCCAGTGCGCCGGGGTCAGCGCGCCAGTTCGGCAACGTGCCCGGCCAGGGCAATGGCCGCGGTCAGCCCCGGCGATTCGATGCCGAACAGGTTGACCAGCCCCGGGACGCCATGCACGGCTTCCCCCTGCACGACAAAATCCTGCGCCGGCGCGCCCTTCGCCACGATCTTCGGCCGGATGCCGGCATAGCCCGGCTGGATCTGCCCGTCGCGCAGGGCGGGCCAATAGCGCCGCACCGCGTCGTAGAAGCCATCCGCCCGGCGGGGATCGACGCTGTAGTCGATGCGCTCGATCCATTCCACATCCGGGCCGAACCGCGCCTGCCCGCCCAGGTCGATGGTGATGTGCACGCCCAGCCCGCCGGGCACCGGCACCGGATAGATCAGCCGCGAGAACGGCGACTTGCCCAGCAGGGTGAAGTAGTTGCCCTTGGCATAGTATTCACGCGGGATCAGCTGCCGCGGCATCCCCGCGATCCCGCGCGCCAGGGCGCAGGCGTGCAGCCCCGCCGAATTCACCACCAGCCGCGCCCGAAGCCGCGTCGCCTCCGCCCCGCCGACCGCCAGCTCCACCCCGCCATCCACCACGCGCCCGCCTTCGACCGGCGCATGGAACACGAACACCGCGCCGGCATGTTCCGCCTCGCCCTGCAGCGCCAGCATGTAGGCGTGGCTGTCCACCACCCCGGTGGTGGGCGAGAACAGCGCGGCGGTGCAGGCCAGGTTGGGCTCCATCGCCACCGCCTCGGCGGCGCTCAGCATGCGCATCCCTTCCACCCCGTTGGCCTCCGCCCGCGCCTTGATCCCGGCCAGCGACCCCGCCTCGGCCGCCGAGGTCGCCACGATCAGCTTGCCGCAGTTGCGGTACGGCACGCCGCGCTCGTCGCAGAAGCGGTACAGCATCCGCCGCCCCTGCACGCAGAACCGCGCCATCAGGCTGCCGCGCGGATAGTAGATGCCGGCATGGATCACCTCGCTGTTGCGCGAGGAGGTCTCGGTGCCGATCGCCTCGGCGGCATCCAGCACGATCACCTCGCGCCCGGCCAGCGCCAGCGCGCGCGCCACAGCAATGCCGACCACCCCGGCGCCGATCACGACAACGTCTACGTCTTCCATGCCGACACCTCCGGAAAGCCAAGCAAGGCCAGGGCGCTGCCGTCGCGGCGCGAAGCCGCGCCACTGGGGACCCGCCCGGGGGCCGAGCCCCCTGGACCCTCAAATCATTCGCCTTTGGCGAGAGGGGCCAAAACAGCTGTCGCAACCACATCGTCGGCCCCTCGCGCCAAAGGCGAATGATTTGAG
>JADLHF010000207.1 GCA_020848935.1 Acetobacteraceae bacterium | reverse complement strand
CGCCGACAACCTGACGCCGCAAAAAGCGCGCATCCTGCTGGCGCTGGCATTGACGAAGACCAGCGACGTGGCGGAGATTGAGCGGATGTTTTTGGAATATTAGGAAAAGGAAGCGTGTTCTTTTTTGTAAAAAAGAACCAAAAAACTTTTATGAAATATTCATACATATTCGCCGCACGATGGAGGTGGATGAAAGTCTTTTTGCTTCTTTTTCTTCAGAAAAAGAAGGCTTTCTTTCTTTCTTCCCTCACTTGCGCGCCGCGCCGCTCAGACTTCCAGCCATTCCTTGCGGATGGTCTCGTCGGCCGCCAGCGACGCCGGGTCGCCTTCGAACACGATATGGCCGTGGCCCATCACGTAGAGCCGCTTTGAAATCTTGAGCGCGATCGTCAGCTTCTGTTCCACCAGCAGGATCGCCACCCCGCGACGGGCGATCTCGTCGAGCAATTCGCCGACCTGCTCCACCAGTTTCGGCGCCAGCCCCTCGGTGGGTTCGTCGATGATTATCAGGTCGGGATCGCCCATCAGCGTGCGGCACATGGCCAGCATCTGCTGCTCGCCGCCCGACAGCACGCCGGCGGCATTGTCGCGCCGCTCGCCCAGGTTGGGGAACAGGCGATAGACATCCTCCAGGGTCCAGCGGCCGAAGGTGTTGGCGCGCTTGAGGCCCAGCTCCAGGTTCTGCCGCACGCTCAACGACGGAAACACCTGACGGTCTTCCGGCACATAGCCGATGCCGGCATGGGCAATCTGGTCGGGGCGCAGGCCGACCATCGCCCGGCCCTTGAAGATCACCTCGCCGTGCGGCGCCACCAGCCCCATGATCGCCTTGCAGGTGGTCGAGCGGCCGACGCCGTTGCGGCCCAGCAGGCTGACGATCTCGCCCTCGCTGATGGACAGGTCCACACCCTGGAGGATGTGGCTCTTGCCGTAGAAGGCATTCAGCCCACGGACGGTCAGCATGGCGGTATTCTCGCTGGCCATCAGGCAGCCTCCTCGCCCAGATAGGCCTGCTGGACCGCGCGATTGGAGCGGATATTGGCCGGGGCATCGCTGGCGATCACCTCGCCGTACACCAGCACGGTGATCACGTCGGCCAGACCGAACACCACGCTCATGTCGTGCTCCACCATCAGCAGCGTCTTGCCCTCGCTGACCGTGCGGATCAGGTGCTGGGCGTATTCGGTCTCGCTGTGGCTCATGCCGGCGGTGGGCTCGTCGAGCAGGATCACGTTGGCGCCGCCGGCGATGGTGATGCCGATCTCCAGCGCCCGCTGCTCGGCGTACGACAACAGGCCGGCCGGCCGGTTGCGGCGGCTGTGCAGGTTGAGGCGTTCGAGCAATGCGTCGGACGCCTCGTTCAGCGCGCGCTGGCTGCCGAGCAGGTTCCAGAACGAATACTTGTAGCCGCGCGACCACAACAGGCCGCAGCGGATGTTCTCGAACACCGTCATGCGCGGGAAGATCGAGGTGACCTGGAAACTGCGCGACAGGCCGAGATGGTTGATCTGCGGTGGCGTCAGCCCCGCGGTATTCCGCCCGTTCACGGTGATGGTGCCCGACGAGATCGGGAAACGGCCCGAGATCAGGTTGAACAGCGTGGTCTTGCCCGCCCCGTTCGGCCCGATGATGGCATGCCGCTGCCCCTTGGGGATGGTCAGGTTCACGCCGCGGATGATCTCGGTGCGCCCGAAGCTCTTGCGCACGTCGGTAAGCTGGATGGCTGCGTCGCTCATACCCCGATTCCCCGCGCCTTGGCATCCTCGATCAGGGCGTTCCAGCGCAGCCGGAACTGGCGACCCTCGGCACGCAGCCACAGCGCGCCGGCCACCGCCAACACCACCGCGATGGCCCATGGCCACAGGCTGCTGCTGTCCACCGGCATGGCGAACAGGCTCAGCTTCTTGCCCTGCGCGGCGCCGATGGTGCGGTGGGTGGCCAGTTCGACGACGGCGACGAAGCCTGCTCCCCCCACGACGGTGGGCACCAGCGCCCGCAGATACGGGACCATCAACTCGCCCAACCGCCCCATGCGCGCGATCGGGGCATGCAGGCCGATTATGCCGATCAACCCGCCCGGGGCATACATCACCATCACGATGAACAGCACGCCGAGATAGAGCAGCCAGGCCGAGGTGAACAGGCTGACCCCGCTCTGCAGCCCCACCACCACCACCGCACCCAGGATCGGGCCGAAGAACCCGCCGCCCCCGCCGATGAAGGCCGCCAGCAGCGCATTGGCCGACTTGACCGCCGCCAGCGTGTCGAAAGTGACGATTTCATAGACCAGGGTATAGAGCGCGCCGGCGATCCCGGCGAAGAAGCCGGCCAGGATGAACTGCCAATACCGCACCACCCGCGGGTTGTAGCCGACGAACTGGGTCCGCTCGTAATTGTCCCGGGTGGCATTGGCGATGCGCCCGAGCGGCGTTTGGGTCAGCAGGTACATCAGGATGGCGGCAAACATGCTCCAGGCGATCAGCAGGCAATAGACCTGCCAGGCCGAGCTGTAGGCAACGCCGAAGATCGAGCTGTGGATCACCCGGTTTGTGGTGATGCCGCCTTCGCCACCGAAGAACGTCATGAACATCAGCGCGGCGGCCGCGAACAATTCGCCCAGCCCGAGGGTGATCATGGCAAAGGCGGTGGACCGTTGCTGGGTGGCGACATAGCCGGCGACGATGCCGCAGCACAGCCCGCCAACACCGCCGGCCAGCGGGATCAGCTCGGCCGGCAGCCACATGATGTCGTTCGCCTTGACCCAGTTCAGCGTATGCGCGGTGAAGTAGGCGCCGATGCCGAACAGGATGGCGTGGCCGAACGACAACAGGCCGGCCTGGCCCATCAGCATGTTGTACGACAGCGCGAACACCGCCATCAGCGCCATCTCGCTCATCAGGGTCAGCGCGAAGCCGGAATGCCGCCCGCGCGACCAGTCGTAGAACAGGAACGGCGCGGCCAGCATGATGACGAGGATCGCCAGCCACACCCAGTGGCGGCGCAACAGGTACAGCGGGTTCATGTATCGCGCGTCCCCATCAGCCCGCGCGGTCTCAGCACCAGGATCAGCACGAGCAGGATGAACGGCAGCAGCGCGCCGATGCGCGGCAGGCTGACCGTCAGGAACTCCGCCCCCGGCGTCGCCTTGGTCACAACGATGCCGACAAGTTCCAGAAGATCGGCCAGCGAATAGTCGAGCACCACGGCAAAGGTCTGGATCAATCCCATGATGATCGAGGCGATGAAGCAGCCGGTCAGCGAACCAAGCCCGCCGAACACCACCACCACGAAGACGATCGGGCCCATCGAGAACGCCATGCCAGGCTCGGTCACCCGGTAGTTGCCGCCAATCACCCCGGCCAGGCCGGCCAGCGCGGTGCCGGCGGCAAAGACGATGGTGAACACCCGGGGCACGTTATGGCCAAGGGCCCCCACCATGTCGGGATGGGTCAGCGAGGCCTGGATGATCAGCCCGATGCGGGTGCGCGTCAGGCCCAGCCAGATCGCCGCGAACATCAGCGCCGAGATCAATAGCATGAAGGCGCGATAGGCGGGAAACTGGGTGCCGTAGATGGTGAACAGCGAGAAATCGAGCCCATCGGGAATGCGATACGGTACCGCGACCATGCCCCAGGTCATCTGCACCACCTTCTCGATGATCAGCGCCAGGCCGAAGGTGAACAGCAGTTCGGGAATATGGCCGTGGCGATGCACCTGGCGCAGCCCGTACATCTCGATCGCCGCACCCAACAGGCCGCACAGGATCGGGGCCAGAATCAGCGCCGGCCAGAACCCCAGATACAGGCTGATCGTGTAGGCGAAATACGCCCCCAGCATATAGACGCTGGCATGGGCGAAATTCAGCACGCCCATCATGCTGAAGATCAGCGTGAGCCCGCTGGCCAGCATGAATAGCAACATGCCATAGACGAGGCCGTTGAGCAGGGAGACAACGAAGACTTCCATGGGGCATTCCGGATATCGGTGGCCAGACGTGGCACTGCCGCACCCGGTGTGCCGGGTGCGGCAGGGCAGGCGATAGGCGCGTGCCGTCAGCTACGCGGGCGCTTCATCTTGCAGGTGGTCGGCTGCACGACGTCCGGCTCCAGGATCGTCGCGGCGACTTCCCAGCCGAGGCCGGTGCCTTCCGCGTCGTATTTCACACCTTTCTTGAACACTCCCACGTAATAGGCGGACATGATCTGGTGGTCGTCCTTGCGCATCCACGTGTCGTAGCCCAGGAAGTCCTTCATCTTCTGGTCTTCCATGGCAAACGCGATCTTGGTCGGATCAACCGAGCCGGCCTTGTTGATGGCCGCGGCGACGTGCTCGAAGATGGTGCGGTACACGGCACCCGCAAAGTCGAAGTTGTGCTTGGCGCGGAAGCCCTTCGTGAACGCCTCGGCCTCCGCGTTGCCGATCGCCGGCGCCACGTTCTCGCCGAAGCTCATCACCGAGCGCACCTTCCCCTCGCCGCCGGGTCCGATCGCGGTCGCGCCGCCGGTCAAGTGGGCGTAGAAAGTGTAGTAGGCGAGGTCGATGCCGGACTCGATACCCGCCTTGATCAGCAGGTTCATGTCCGGCCCCCAGTTGGCGGTCAGCAGCGCCTGCGCGCCGGACGCCTTGATCTTGGTGATGTACGGCGAGAAGTCCTGGACCTTGCCCAGCGGGATCAGCTCGTCGCCGACGACCTGGATGTCCGGCCGGTTCTTTGCCAGGAACTTCTTCACGTCACGCTGCACCGACTGGCCGAACAGGTAGTCCTGGTTCAGCAGGTACACCTTGGTGGTTGACTTCGGCAGCGCCTTGACCATCACCTCGGCCTTCTGGGCCACGTTCAGGTCGAAGCGGAAATGCCAGAAGCTGCACTGCTCGTTGGTCAGTTCCGTGGCCACCGCGCCGCAGTTCAGGTAGATGATACGGTTGTCCGGGTTGCGGTCGTTGTGCTTGTTCACGCCCTCGATCAGCGCCGCGGCGATGTTCGAGCCGCTGCACTGCATGATGAACGGCATGTTCTGGTCGGTGGCGTTCTTCAGCGCGATCAGCGCGTCGGACGGCTGCGACTTGTTATCGAACGGCACCAGCTCGAACTTCCGGCCCAGCGCCCCGCCCTTCGCGTTGATGTAGTCGATCACGTACTGCATCTGCTTCAGGTTGGAATCGCCCGTCTGGGCGAACGGGCCCGACAGCGGATCGGTATAGGCAATCTTGATCGTCGGCTGCGCCTGCGCCTGCGCGGCCAGTGCGGCAACCGCCACGAAGCCGGCCGCCACGGCCGATATAATCGTTCTGCCGAATCGCATATGAATCCTCCCTCTTCGCCAGGCTCGCGGGATCCCAGCTTGTTTGCTCAGGCGAATGTGCCGCGTGCGCTTCGTCGGGGCAATGCCCAAAAGCATGCCAACCGGCGAAAATCCTGCTTACGGAAGCGGCACACACCGGCGGCCACCCTCTAACCAAAGCCGAAACCCGTGGAAGGAACAGTGAAGTTTCCTCCTTCCGCCGGCGGTTGCGGCATGGAAGATCGTGATCATTGGCAAACTGAATGCTCGCGTGCCAATTGCGGCGGGCCAGGGTTGTCGCTGGGGGGAGGCAGTGGTGGCAGAAAGCGTGTTTTTTTGAGAAAAAGAACCAAAAAACCCCCATTGCTTGATGGCTGGCGCCGCGATGGTGCCACGCCAAGGACCATGGATGAAGTTTTTTTGCTTCTTTTTGTTCACAAAAAGAAGACCTTCCTCCCTATCCTTCAGCCCTGTTCCTCCGCCCGCCGCGGGTCGCTCAGCGCGGCGATCAGTGCTGCGGCAGCGCGGCGTTCGTGCTCCACCAGCAGGGCGCCGGCTTCAGCGGTGTTGCCCCGCCGAAGGGCGGCGAGGATGGCGCGGTGTTCGGCGAGCGAGGCCTGCATGCGGCCCGGCACCGCCTGGAAGCCACGGCGCACCGCGGAGGTCTGGGCGGTGAGGTTGGCGGTCAGGCGCATGGTCCATTGGGTATGCGGCGTGTCGCACATCAGCAGGTGGAAATCGCGATTGAGCCGGGCGTAGCCGTGGCTGTCACCGGCCGCGACCACGGGCACCGATTCGTCGATGTTGCGTTCCAGGGCGGCGAAGGTCGCCGCGGTGTAGGCCGGGGCGCCGAGCTCCACCGCGAGTGCGGCGAGCGCGCCGCGCAGGGCGTGGATTTCGGCGATGTGTTCGGCGCGGATGGTCGCGACGACCACGCCGTGATGGGCGCTGAAGTCCAGCCACCCTTCGGCCGCCAGGCCGCGGATCGCTTCGCGCACCGGGGTTTCGCTCATGCCGGTGGCCTCGCACACGGCGCGCGCCGTAATGTGCTCGCCTTCGCGCACCGCGCCGGACAGGATCAGCTCCTGGATGTGCTGGCGCGCCAGGTCGGGCTTGGTGAGGGAAACGCTCCCGTTGCTAGCCCTTCGTTGCGCCATCAGCCAATCCCTGGATCAGCCATTTCTGCACCAGCAGAGCGAATATCACGACGGGGATGACGGTCATGGTGCCGACGGCGGTCAGCGCGCCCCAGTTGGCGCCGTTCACCGTGTCGCCGGCGATGCCGGAGATCACCACGGGGACGGTGGAGGCGGCGCGGTTGGTCAGCACCAGGGCGAAGAGCAGTTCCTCCCACGCCAGGATGATGCTGAAGATCAAAGTGGAGAGCAGGCCGGGCAGCGAGATCGGCACGATGATGCGGAAGAAGGCGCCGAAGCGTGAGCAGCCGTCGATCTTGGCGGCTTCCTCCAGCTCATCCGGCAGCGCCTTGAAGAAGCCGCGCATCAGCCACATCACGTAGGGGATGAGGAAGGTGCAATAGGCCAGGATCAGGGTGATGTGGTGGTCCAGCAATCCCATCGCGCGCGCCACCAGGAACATCGGCACGGCGAGCGCGATGGGGGGCACGCCGCGGGAGAGCAGGATGATCACGCCGATGGTGGTGGCGCCGCGCAGCTTGATCCGGGCCAGGGCGTAGCCGGCCATGGAGCCGACGACGATGGAGATGAAGCTCGCGCCGCCGGCGACGATCACGGTGTTGAGCATGCGGGCGGGGAGGTCGTAGTTGAAGAGGTAGTTGATGTAGGTTTCGAGGGTGGGGGTGAAGAACAACGTGGGCGGGGTGGTGAAGATGTCGCGCTGCTGCTTGAGCGAGGTGAGCACCATCCAGGCGATCGGCAGCAGGAACAGGACGCAGGTGGCCACGCCCGACCAGATGCGCAGCTGGCGCAGGAAGGCGTTGCGGCGGCGATAGGCCGAGGGGCGGCGCCGGGCGGCGGTGGTGCTCAATTCCGTTCCTCCAGCATGCGGGTGCCGCGCAGGAAGATCGCGGTCAGGACCATGGTGATGACCAGGACGATGAGGGACATCGCGGCGGATTCGGCGAATTTCAGGGAGCGGAAGGCTTCCTCGTAGATGAACAGGTTGACGACCGAGGTCGCGCGGCCGGGTCCGCCATGGGTTGCGGCCAGCGCGATGTCGAACATCTTCACCGCGCCGAGCCAGCGGACGACGAAGGTGGCGGCGATGACGGGGACGAGCAGCGGCATGGCGACGCGCCAGAGCGTGGTCCACCAGTTGGCACCGTCGATGGCGGCGGCCTCGAACACGTCGCGCGGGAGGGAGAGCAGGGCGGCGGAGGCGATGAGGGTGATGAAGGGGGTCCAGCGCCAGGTGTCGATGAGGATGATGGTGAACATCGCCCAGAACGGATCGGCGAGCCATTCGATCGGGCCGAGGCCAACGATGCCGAGGAGGTAGTTGGCGATGCCCCAGAGCGGGTCGAGCAGCATGCGCCAGATGCCGCCGGCGATGACGGGGGCGATGACCATGGGGATGATGAAGGCGGCGCGAACGACGCCGCGGCCCTTCCAGTCGGCATTGATGAGGAAGGCGGAGAGAAAGCCGAGGAACATCTGCAGCGGCAAGGCGAAGACGAGGTAGACGAAGGTGACCCAAAGCGAATCCCAGAAGCGGTCGTCCTCAAACACGGTGAGGTAGTTGTCCCAGCCGACCCATTCGTCAGGGCTGAAGGTGCCGAGGTTGATGGCGGCGAAGCTGATGTAGAGGGTGTAGCCGATGGGGTAGGCGAGGGTGGCGATGAGGAGGATGGCGGCCGGCGTCACGAACCCCCAGCGGGCCGCGAGGTCGGTCAGGCGCGAGACGCGGCGGCTGGGGATGCGCCTGGTGCCGGTTCGGGTGCCGAGGACGGTGGTGGACATCGGGAGGGGGGACTCGCGGTGAGAAGAAAAGGAAGTCCTGCTTCTCCGATTGAAAAAGCAGAACTTCCTTCGCCTGCGCTCTGCTTCACGTGCTGGGCACAGCGCAAGCGAATAAAAGTTTCTTGGTTCTTTTTTTCAAAAAAGAACCTCTTCCTTACCTTGCGATGGGACTAAAGCCGCAGGCGCGCGATCTTGCGCGAGGCACTGTCCAGGGCCTCGGCCACCTTGACGTCGCCGCTGAAGGCGCGGGCGGTTTCGTCGGCCAGGATCTGCTGGGCCTGGTCGGACTTGGCCGAGCGGGGGCGCCACATCCGGCCGGCGGCGGCGACCTCGTAGGCTTCCTGCAGCGTGGTGAAGACGGGCTTGAGCCAGGCGCTGGCCGGATTGCTTGCCAGCGTCGATTTGCGCGCCGGGAACGATCCCACCACGTCGGAGGCGAAGGCCTCGCCCTGCCGGGAGCTGAGCCATTGCCAGAATGCCCAGGCGGCGCGCTGGTTCGGCGTCTTGGCGGAGACGCAGCCGTTCCAGATGCCACGATGGGTGCCCGCGCGGGCGCTGCCGACCGGCATGACCTGGATGCCGACCTCCTCGGTCTTGAGCGTGGTCGAGCCGGTATCGACCGCCGTGCCGCGGAACACGCTGCCCCACTGGAACATCACCGCGGTCTGGCCCTGGCGGAAGGCCTGGAGCGATTCGGTGAAGCCGTGCGCCTTGGCGCCGGGCGGCGCCCATTGCAGCAGGTCGATATGGGTCTGCAACGCAAGCTGGCCGACATCATTGGCGAAGATCGGCTTGCCGTTGCCGTCGACCAACTCGCCGCCATGGGCGTTCAGGATGGCCTGCCAGATGGTCGGCGTCAGCGTGTCGCGGGTGAAATAGGTGCTGATCGCCCAGGCATTGGCCGGGCCGCTGCCGCCGAGATTCTGCACCAGCTTGGGCATCTGGGCGCGGAACTCGGTCCAGGTGAGCTTGGGCGTGGGGGCCGGCAGCCCGGCCTTGGAGAAATGGGTGCGGTTGTAGAACATCAGCAGCATGTTCGAGCGGACCGGCACGCCGAACTGCCCGCCCTTCCATTCGCTGGCGGCGAGTGGCGCGCTGTTGAAGTCATTCCAGTCGAAATCCGCGGCGGTCCAGGCGGCCGCGTCCTTCTTGAGGTCGAGCAGGTGGCCGGTCTGCGCCACCTGCGGAACCCAGGGATCGTCAACGGTGTAGAAGTCGTAGGTGGGCTTCGCGCCGGTGAGATCGAGCATGGTCTTGGCGAGCTGCTCGTTGTAGGGCACGCCGTCGATCTGCACCTTGATGTGCGGGAAGTGCTTGTTGAACTCCGGCACCATCGCCGACTGCCAGAGATTCGAATACGAGGAATTGGCGAGCATCCTGATGGAGATCGGGCTCTCGGCCGTCCCGAGGCCGCCGCCGGCCTGGCCCTGCGCGGTGCGGCCGAGCATCACCGCCGGCAGGGCAAGCGCCGTGCCCAGCAGGCGCCGGCGCGACGTGCCAGTGGATATTCGTGTAGCCTGGGTCATGGCGTGTCTCCCTTGCGGCCCGCATCCTGTGCCGTGCCGGTTGGCGGCGGCCGAGCGGGGTTATTGCCCGTGATTGGGGGGATATTCTATAGAATCGTCGCGCCGTCCAGTACCGCCACGAGCATGTCCGCCCTGCGCGCGTTACCTTCTGCGCCGTCCTGCGCTAGACAGGGGCGATGAGCACCCCTCCCCAAACCAGCGCCCCAACCAGCGCCCAAACCAGCGCCCAAACCAGCGCCCAAACCAGCGCCATGGCGCGCGAAACCCGCGAGGCGCCCGCCGCGGTGGCCCGGTTGCTGCACCACGAGGGTGGCACCATCGCCGCCCTCGGCCGCCGCCTGGCCGCGGCGGCCCCCCCGCTGGTGGTGACCTGCGCACGCGGTTCATCGGACCACGCGGCGCACTACCTGAAATACCTGCTGGAGACGATGCTGGGCCTGCCGGTCGCCTCGATGGGCCCCTCGGTGGCATCGGTGTACGGCACGAGGCTGCGGCTGCGCGGCGCCATCCTGGTCACCATCTCGCAATCCGGCCGCAGCCCGGATCTGATCGCGTTCCAGGCCGCGGCGCGAACGGGCGGCGCCCTGGCCATCGCCCTGGTCAACGACACCACCGGGCCGGTGGCCGAACAGGCCGATATCGTGGTGCCGCTGCATGCGGGCGCCGAAGTCAGCGTGGCGGCCACCAAGTCGTTCATCGCCTCGGCCGCCGCCGCCGCCGCCCTGGCCGCGGCCTGGAGCGGCGATGCCGCCCTCACCGCCGCCCTCGGCGCCCTGCCGGCGCGGCTGGAGGCCGCATTGGCATGCGACTGGTCGGCCGCCGGCACCGTACTGGGCGCGGCCCCCTCCTGCTACATGCTGGGCCGCGGCCCGGCCCTGGCCATCGCCCACGAGGCGGCGCTGAAAGCCAAGGAAGTTGCCGGCCGCCATGCCGAGGCGTTCTCGCTGGCCGAGGTGATGCACGGACCGCTGCAACTGGTGGCGCCGGGCTTCCCGGTGCTGGCCTTCGTGCCGGACGATGCCGCCCTGTCGGCCAACCAGGCCGCCCTGGCGCGGCTGGAAGCGGTCGGCGGCCGCGTCTTCGCGGCCCGTCCCGCCAATGGTCCCGCCGGCGGACCCGGCACCGCCCTGGCCGTTCCCTCCTGCGGCCACCCGGACCTGGACCCGCTCGGCATGGCAGTGGCGTATTACGGGATGATCGAGGCCGTGGCCCGCGCGCGCGGGCTGGACCCCGACCGGCCCAGCCACCTGTCGAAAGTCACGAAGACCCTGTGACGCCGGCCAGCACCGGCGTCAGCTGCTCGGCGTTGCCGCGCGCAGCCGGTCCCATTGCTGCTCCAGCGACTCCTGGCGGCGCCGCAAGTCCTGCAAGTGCTGCTGCTGTTGCGGGCTCGGGGGCGCGCCGCGCAGCCGGTCCTGCTCGGCGCGCAGGCTGGCGAGGTCTTGCTCCAGCCGGCCCAGGCGCTGCTGATCCATGCGACTGCGCTGGCGGGCCGCCTGGATATCGCGTTCCAGCGCGATCGAGCGGGTCTGCTGGCTCGCCAACTCGGCGCGCAGCCCGGCGGCGCGCGTGGCCGCCGTGTCGCGCCGGCCCTCGGCACTGCGCCGGTCGGCCTCGGCGGCGGCACGGTCGGCCTCGGCCTGGTCGGCCTGCTGCGACAGCCGGTCCACCCGCTGCTGGTACCCCTGCGGGCTGGCGACGCAGCCGGCGACCTTGAAGATGCTCTTGTCGCGCGCGGGATCGCAATCCTGCGGCGCCCCGCACCCCGCCGCGAAGACCAGGGGCGTCGCCACCAGCGCGGCGCGCCGAATCGCGCCCATCATGCCTCGATCTTCCCCAGCGCGCTGTTCATGCGGTCCAGCGCCCCCTGCAGCCGCGCATTGCTGGCGGACAGGTCGCGCCCCTCCGATTCCAGCGCCGAGGTGTTCTGGCCCTTCTGGCGCAGGTTGGCGACCGCGGCGCGGATCTCGTCGGACGCCTTGGTGCCGGCCTCCAGCTTGGCGCGGATGTCGTCGCGATCCGCCTGCGCCCTGGCCAGGGTGTTGCGCTGCGAGTCGTTCAGGCGGCGCCCGGCGGCGACCTGCTGGCTCAGCGGCGCCAGGCTGCGCTCGTAATTTGCCGCCGCGGTGCGCGCCCTGTTGGCTTCGTCACGCTGGGTGGCGGCAATGTTGCGGGCACGCTCGGTGCGCACCTGAAGTTCCTGCTCGGTCGAGGCGAACTGCTCCTGCTGCGAGCCCAGCGCATAGCCCCCCAGACCGCCGGCCGCGGCCCCGGCCAGCGCACCGATCGCCGCCCCGCGCGTGCCGCCGAACAGGCCGCCGATCACGGCACCACCCACGGCACCCACCCCCGCGCCCTGGGCGGTCATCGAGGCCTTCTGGTCGGCGCAACCGGCCAACGCCAGCGCCCCCACCAATACCAGCGAAACAGGAGTCCAGCGACCGATCGACGTCATGAGATTGCGTTCCCTCGAACAAAAAGCGAATGGCATCGGGACGTTACCACACCACGAAGCTGCCGGAACGACCCAGCGGCGCCCGATGCGAAGCGCACGAAAACGTGTGCAGCAACGATCCGCTATTGCAGTCCCACCGTCAACCGCCGGCGCGCCGCCTCGGCGTTCACCGCCCGGCCGGCGCGGGTGTGGTTGACCTCGGCCACGAAGAGGGCGGCGAACTCGCGCAGCCGCTCGAACTCCGGCTGGGCATTGTCGGCCAGCCACACCTTCAATTGCGCCTCCAGCAATGCCTGCGGCAACTCCGCCTGTTGCAGCAGCAGGCTGGTCAGCGAGGCATAGGTGGTGTCGCGCGCCCGCGCCCAGGCGCGCGAGGTGGCCTGCGCCTCGGCCAGCCGCTTCTCGCCGTCCTGGCGCCGCTTGTCGTCATGGGCCTGGCGCGCGGCGGCGATATCGGCTTCCAGCGCCTGCACGAAGCCCAGCGTGCGGCCATGCACCTCGTATTCGTTGCGGAACGAGCGCACCAGCACCGCGCCGGCGCCGATCGCGCTGCGCGCGGCCCGCTCATCGGCCTGAACGCGGCGGCTGCGCTCGTCCTCCACCGTGCTGCGCAGCATCGCCACCGCGCGCTTCTGGACGGGATCGACGATCTGCGCCTCCAGCCGCTCGGCCAGCACGCGCGGATCCTCGCCGGATGCCGCCTCCTGGCGCGCCAGCTCCTTCTCCCATGCCGCGCGCAGCGCGCCCGAGGTGCCGACATTGGCGATGATCGCCACCCCCAGCGCCACGCGAAACCCCAGCGTCGGCAGCGCCAGCACCTCGCCCTCCGGCGTGAACGGCGGATACTCCACCCGCTGGCTGGAGCGGATCTGGTCGGCCGTCGAGGAAATATCGCCACCGCGCGCCACCAACCCGCCGGCCCGCCCGCCCTCGCGCCCGCCGCGGGTCAGGCGATAGGGCTCCACCACCATCTCGGCGACATTGCCCAGCATGTCGTACAGGCCGAGCTTGTCCGGCGCCAGCAGCCCGATCGCCACCGGCACCGGGCGCTGGCCGGTGCGGCGCAGCTGCGCCACCGAGGTGATCGGCCCGTCGATCGGCGGCAGGCGCTGGCGGAATGCCGCATCGCCCACCGCGGCCCCGCCACGCACCGCGAACTCCCACTCCGCCTCGGTCGGCAGGCGCAGGAAGGCGCGCGCGTCGTCATCCCCCGGCAGGGCGCTCTTCTTCAGCTTCAGCGCCTGGGCGGTGGCCAGCTCGGCAAAGCGCATGGCATCGGCCAGGCTGATGGCCGCCTGTGGCAGCCGGCGCTGGTTCGCCGGCAGCGCGGCATAGGCTTCGCAACCCCGGGTGACCGCGGTGTACTGCCCGCGCGTCACCTCGTACTTGCCCAGCCAGTAATGCGCCTGCGCGCCATGGCCGAAGCCGCCGGCGATATGGCTTTCGCGCACGAACTCGGAATATGCAGCACCCGCCTCCTCGTCGCCCAGCACCACGCGCCGGTCGGCCAACGGGCTGTCGCCCATCGGGGTCAGTATCCTGCGAAACACGATGCCGGTGTCGCAGGGAAGTGGAATGACCAGGTCGCCCTCGGCCGGCTTCGGGTTCCACTCCGGCGCCTGGGCCGGCGCCTGGGCCGGCGCCTGGGCCGGCGCCTGGGCCGGCGCTTGCGCCTGTGCGGTCCCTGCCAACAGCAGGAAGAGAAGAAAAATCATGCCTCGCGCATGCCTTCCGACGGCGCGATGCGCAGCACCGGGCGCACCGCCGCCAGGCTGGCCAGCAGCGCCAGCACGATGGCACCGCAAACCGTGACCAGGATATGCACCGGCGCAATCACGCATAGCTCGCTGCCCTCCAGATAGGCCACGCCATAGGCGGCGTTGATCATGCCCCCGACCGCCAGCGCCACGCCAGCCGCCAGCAGGCTGCCGCCACCGGCCACCAGCCCGCCCTGCACCAGCGGAAACACCACCAGCGCCCGCGCCGGCAGCCCCAGCAGCCGCAGCAGCGACAGCGCGCGGCGCTTGCGCGCCACGTTGCCCCACAGCGACACCGCCAGCGTCACCGCCACCCCCGCCCCGCCACAGGCCGTCAGCACCGCGAACAGTGCGGTCAGGTTGCGGTCGATCGCCAGCGTCCAGCCGATGCGGCCCACCTCGGTGCGCACCTCCATCCCCTGGGCCAGCAGGTCGCGCTGCAACCCCGCCACATCGGTGATGTCGCGGGCATACAGGCGGAAGCTGGGAAACACGTGCGCCCCCGCTGCCTGGCCCCCCGCCGGCTGGCCCCCCGCCACCCGGCCGCTATCGCGCTCCTGGAACGCCTCCAGCGCCGCCGCCATCGCCAGCGGGCCGTACACCACCGCGTTCTGGGTGGCCGTCGCCGGCGCAATCCCGGCCACCCGGGCCGGCGCGTCGATGCGCTGGTTGCCGCTGGTGGCGCGCCGGACCGCCCACACCGTCACGTCATCGCCGATCTTGAACCCGCCCAGCTGCGCCAGCCGCTGGCTCACCACCACGCTGCCCTCGCCGATCCCGCCGGCCTGCGTGCCAAGCACTGGATCACCCGGCGCCGAGACCACGAAATCGGCGTTGGTGCCGCGGGTCGGGCTGGCCGCCATGCCGACATCCACCGGCTGCGCCAGCTGGCGCATGCGCGGCACCACGAAGGCCACGTCCGGCCGCGCCCGCATGGCGGCAAACCATTCCGCCGCCAGCGGCACATGCCCGCGCAGCACCACCTCCCGCGTCGCGGGATCGGCGCGCAACGCCCCCACCAGATGCTCCACCACGCCGGTCTTCAGCCCCAGCAGCACCAGCAACGGCGCCAGCACCGCAGTGACGGTCAGCGCCACCGAGGCGAACAGCCCGGCATCATGGCGCATGTCGGCGAGTGCGAGGCGCGCGGCGAGGCCGAATCTCATCACCAGCCCGGCCGCGCGACGGCGACGGCCCCCTGTTCGGCGCGGGTGATCTCGAACGCCACCACCGGCAGGCGCAGGCGCGCGGCGGCATCGTGGTCGTGGGTGGCCACGACCAGGGCCGCCCCCTCGGCGCGGGTCTCGGCCAGCAGCAGGTCCAGCACCTCCACCGCAAGGGCGGGGTCCAGCGCGCTGGTCGGCTCGTCGGCCAGCACCAGCTTCGGCTGGTGCACCAGGGCACGGGCGATGGCCACGCGCTGCCGCTCACCGACCGACAGCGCGTGCGGCATGCGGTCCAGGTGATGCGCCACGCCCAGGCGGCGGGCGAGGTCGGCGACGCGATCCGGCGCCCCCCGCCCCGCAATCTCGGCCGGCAGGGCGATGTTGCGCCGCACCGACAGGAACGGCAGCAGCCCGCCGGTCTGCAACACGTAGCCGATATGCCGCGCGCGCGTGCCGTCCTGCAGCGCCGCCCCGCCGCGCCACGCCGCCGCAAGGTCGATCACCACCCCATGCGGCGCAAAGGCGAACCGCGCGGCGCCGTCGGGCGGCAGCGCCATCGCCAACAGGTCCAGCATCGTGCTCTTACCGCTGCCCGACTTGCCCAGCAGGGCCACGCAGCCCCCGGCCGGCAGGACGAAGGCGGGCACCTCCAGGCGAAATTCATAGGTGCCGGCACGCCGCGTGACGTGCAGGTCGCTGATGTCCAGCAGCGGCGCTGCGCTCAAGGCAGCGCCGACAGCGGCACCGGATACACCGCCTCGCCGGCATCGCGCCCGCCATCGAAGCTCTTCCACAGCTCCGGCGTGCGGTTGAAATCCTGGTACAGCCGCAGCCGCGACTCCAGCGTGTCGAGCAATTCGGTCTGCGCCCCGCCGCCCATGTTGCGCCACGTCGCCCGGTCCAGCGTGGCGATGTCGGAAACATAGGGCAGACCGTCGAGATACTCGCCCAGGATACCCCCCAGACTCTCCAGCCCGCGCTGGCGCAGCGCCTCGGGGTCGCGCGCCAGATGGGCGGCCACCGTCTGCAACCGGTCGAACATCGCGTTGCTGTCCAGCAGGTTTGCGCGGCCCTGGTCGATAATGAAGCGCAGCGACTGCGCCAGGTCGTTGAGCTGGTTGCGGCTCAGCAGCACCCGAACCTCCAGGCATTCCGGCGGATTGGTGCCCTTGTAGCCGTCCGCCGCCCAGGCCCGCACCACGTCGGGCGCGGCGGCGCGATCCTGCCGGCCCAGCCAGGCCAGGCGCAGCGCGTAGCCCACCATCGCCGCGCGGTCCTGCGGGTTGGGCGGCGTGCGGCTGGCCTGGGCGGCGGCCTGGTCGGTGCGCACCGCGCGCAGCTTGCCCAGCATGTCGCGCACCGTGCGGTCCAGCGCCTCGGGGTCGCCGTTCGGCACCGGGAAGTATTGCGGGCCGAGCGTGGGCAGCGGCACCGCGGTCAGCGCGGTGTACTGCCGCTCGGCAAAGCCGTGGTTGCTGGCCCCCTGCGGCGTGCGCAGATGCAGCACCATCAGGGCGATGCCGGCGGCACGCGCCTTGTTGCCCAGTTCCCCCGGTCCCATGTGGGTGCCCGACAGCGGGTCATTGGCCGCCAGGCTGCCGGCATCGGTGACCAGGATGATCACCCGGCCCTGGATATCGCCCCAGTCCAGCGCGTCGATCGCCTCGGCGATGGCGGCGAAACTGTCCTCGTTGTACGAAAGGCTGTCCACCGTGGTCGCCTTGATGTCGGCGATCTTGCGGATGAAGCCCTCGGCATCGGTGCTGTCGGCGAAACGGGCGAAGATGCGGTTGAGGTATTCCAGCCGCGGCTGGCGGGTCAGGTTGTTGCGGAACCCCACCAGCGCATAGCGCGTCGGCGCGCCGGGCTCGGCCGCGGTGGCGCGGACGAATTCGCTCAGCGCCGCACGCACCTTGTTGATGTAGGGGTCCATCGACAGCGTGGTATCGACCACGAAGGCAATGCCGACGCTGAACGGCGCCTGCTGGGCCGGCCCGTCATCGGCCAGCGGGATCGAGGCCACCTCCAGCATCCGGTACTCGCGCCCGTCCTGCAGCGACACGCTCTCGGCCTGCAGGATCGGCAGCAGATAGAACTGCCGCTTGATGTCGATATGCTCGGCCGGCTCCAGCGCCACCACCGGGAAATCCGCCGGCCGCGGCGTGCGCTGGGCCGCGGCCGCCAACTGGTGCGCTTCGGCAACCGGCGTCGCGCCCCCCAGCATCGCCAGCAGCGAGTCGCGGTCGCGGAAGAACAGCGTGCGCTCGCGCCCGGCGGGGTTGTGGAACGCCGCGGTCATGGTGTGCAGCCACGGAATGCTCTGCTCCTCGCCCAGCCAGCCCAGCGTGGCGCCGCGGCTGGTCGCCCCCACCTCCAGCCACTGCTTGCCATCCGGCCCCGCCTGGCGGGCGAAGACATACAGCGGCGTCAGCGGGCTCGGCGGTGCAGCCCCGGCGGGGCCGCCGGGCTGGGCGCGATAGGCGGCACCCGGCCGGGTCAGCACGCGCTGGCGCAGGCTGCGCTTGCCGGGGATCAGCAAGGCCTCGCGCCCGCCCGGCGGGGCGGCCGCCGGCTGGGCCAGGGCGGGTGCACCGAACAGCGACAGCGCAGTGCTGCCGGCCAACAGGTGGCGGCGGCCGATGGGCATGGCTGGTCCCTCCACTGATGTCATGGGATCCCCGCCGCCGCCAGGGCCGCGCGGGCGCGTTCGGCGGCGGCGGCATCGCTGCCCGCCGCCTCCTGCTTCAGCCGGGCCACCAGCGCCTCGCGCGCCGTCCTGGCATCGGCCAACCCAGCCTCGGCGGCCTTGGCGAACAGGTCCAGCGCGCGGGCCGCATTGGCGGCGCTCAACGGCCCGCCGGGCTTGAACGTCGCGGGATCGTAGAGCCGGCCAAGCGCATAATTGGCCGGCGGATGGTTGTGGCGGCTGGCCGCCGCGCTCAACAGGCTGATCGCCATGTCGCCCGCGCGCCGCTCGCCCAGCGCCAGCAGCGCCTCCGCCAGCCGGGTCTGCTCGCCGGGCGGCAGCGCGATCATCTTCTCCGGCGTGCAGCGGCCGGACATCACATCCGCCGCCCCGGCGCAATCGGCGGCGACGACCGGCGGCGGCGTGGCCGCGTCCTGCTGCGGCGGCACCGGCGGCGGGCGCAGGAACCACCACGCGGCACCGCCGGCCGCCCCCAGCAACAGCAGCACCATGGCAATCAACGCCAACGGGCTGCCCCGCTTCGGCGTCACGGGCGGCGGCGGCGGCGGGCGCGGCGGCGGTCCCACCACCTTGGGCGGCGCCACGATGATCGTCGCGTCCTCGCCGGCCGGCTTCTTCTCCTCGGCCACCGGCGCCACGTTCACGGGCGCGGCCTCGGCCGGCTCCATCTTGGCCGGCTCCGCCCTTGCCGGCTCCGTCTTTGCCGGTTCCGCCTTGGCCGGTTCCGTCTTGGCCGGGTCGGGCCAGGGCGCATCGTCCTCGGGAATATCGGCCGGCGGCGCCTTGCCGCGCGGGATGGGCGGCCAGATCTCGGTGCCCTCGATATCGCTGTCCATGATGGCCACGCGCACCGGCGTGTTCGGCAGCACATGGAACGACACCTCGGCGCCGAAGCACAGCCACAGCTCCACGCCGCGCTTCTCGATCACCCGCGGGCGCAGGCCCCGGCTGTCCACCGCCCAGCCATGCGGCCCCAGCTTGGTGTTCTCCGCGCCGAAGCGCTCCACCAGCACCCGCACCACCTCCGGCAGGTGTGGCGGCGGGCTGAACACGAACGCGCCGGTCAGCACCCCGCGCTTGTCGTCGTTGATCTGGGCGATGCGGAATTCCATCTCAGCCTCCCCGCATCACAGCAGCGCCAGCACGGCGCCCAGCGCCTCGTTCTGCTTCTGGTCCACCATCCCCGCCCCGCCCTGGTCGAACACGTTGCGCTTCACCGCATCGGCCAGCACATCCACCCAGCCCAGCACGAACAGCGGCCCGAACGGCTCGGCCTCGTCGCCGATCTCGAAGCCGGGCGCCGGCGGCGGCTCCGGCTCGAAGGCCGGCGGCCCGCCCTCCACCCGTGGCCGGTCGGGCGACAGCACCCCATCCTGGCTCATGCCCAGGAAATTGACATGCTCGTTGATCAGCTGGGACACCAGCACGGCGCGCCGGTCCGCCGCCTGGTCGAAGCGCAGCCCGCCCTTGATCCGGCCCAGCCCCTCCACCAGCCGCGCCTGCAACCGGCAGCGCCCGGCGGTGGCCACCATCTCGGCCACCAGCGCATCCGCCGACGGCCCGTCGAAACCGAAGAACCCGTGCAGGTTCGATTCCGTCGAAAACCGCCGCAGCTTGGCAAACCACGCCGACAGCAGTGCCGTGGCGCGATCCTGCGTCGGGTCGCTGCCGCTGCTCGCCTCAGGCGCCGCCGCGGTCGGGGCCGCACGCGCGCGCAGCCGGTCGCGCATCGAGGATACGGCACCGGTGGCCGCCGGCGGCGCGGCCCGGTTCGCCTCGGCCGTCGGCAGCGCGCGCAGCAGCACCTCGCGCGCCTCGGCCGGGGTCAGGTGGAACTGCGTCAGCAGTAGCGCGAAGCGCCCGGCATTGCCGTTGGCCTCCAGCAGGTCCAGCGCCGGCTTCAGCGCCGCCAGCCGCTTCTGGTATTCCGCGTCCAGATCGTCGCCGACATGCCATTCCGACAGCCGCCGGCGCATGTCGCCGCGCAGGATCGCCGCCTGGTTGGACAACTGGTTCAGCTTCAGCTCCGGCCGGCACACCGGGGCCAGCGATTCCACCAGGTAGGCCATGCCGGCATCGTTCAGCCGGAACACCTCCCGCCACGCCCGCTCGGGGTTCTTCACATGGCGCCGGATGCCGGGGTTGGCGGCGAACTCACTGCCCCAGCGCTCGATCTTCTCGGCCACCCCCGGCAGCAGCTCGGCCTCCGTCCCCTCATCGGTCAGGCGCGACAGGGACTGCGACTTGCCGGGATTGCGCGCCAGCAGCGTGTTGCTGAACGGCTGGCCGGGGTGCCAGTTGTCCAGCCATCCATTCGCCTCCTGCAACGGTTGCAGCAGGCTGGCCTTCACCCGCGCCTCCCACAGATCGTCCGACGCCATCGCATCGTCGCGCCCCGGCGTGCGGTTGAAGTGCATGTCCATGCGCGTCAGCATGATGAACAGCGCCGTCTCGACGCGCGCGCGGGCCTCCGGCGTGGCGCCGTGCGTGCGGTTGATCCAGTTCCGGATCGACTGCCGGATGGTGGCGTCGTAGGCGTTGTTGCTTTCCTTGATGCACAGCAGCAGCGCGTTCAATTCCCGTTCGGCCGCGTAACGCTCGAACAGATACGCCACCTTGCCGCGCAGGAAGAACTCGCCAAGCATGTTGGGCCGCGCGCCGATCTCCAGCGCATGGTCCTTGCCGGTGCGCTCGCGCGCGCCGGGGAAGTCCAGCAGGTCGGTCGCCTGGAAGATCGGCCACGGCAGCTCCGACATGGTGATCTGCAACTCGGCGATCAGCCCGGTCAGCTCCGGGCGCGTCAGCGTGCAGCGCGCGCCGTTCTGCGCGGCAATCTCGATCGATGGCTGCCCGGCATCGGCCAGGTGGTCCAGCGTGTCCACCTTCAGCACGCTCTCGGTCTTCGGCACCAGCGCGCTGATCGGCGCCCACGCATCGCGGTCGAAGCGCAGGGACTTCAGCCGCGTGGTCAGCCGCGTCAGCACATCGGTGAACGGCGGGAAACGGTTCCACAGCACGGCATAGACATCGATCCGCCGCTCCAGCGGCAGGCGCGGCAGCACGGCGGCCATGCGGTCCCAGAACGTGCCGCTGCGGATCGCCTGGGCATCGGCATAGCCGCGGAACTCGTTGTCGCAGTATTTGCTGAGGTCCCAGATATCCTCCTGGCGCACCTCGTTGTTCTCCGGCTGCCCGGCGGCGTCGCGCTCGGCCGCGCCCAGCACCTCGGCGATGGTCTCGGCCAGCCCGGCGCTGGCCTTCTCGGCATCCAGCGCATCGCAGAACCAGGAATTGACCAGGATCTTCACCAGGTCCACTTCGGACAGCAGCCGCAGCCGCACCGGAAACCCGTCCGGCCCCTTCTCGGCGCGCATGGTGAAGCGCGTCACCAGCCCGGTGGCCTCCTTGTCGCTCTCCGGGTTGATGTCGGCCAGGAAGCCGCGCGGGTGATCCAGCTCGGCGGTCAGCTCCCGCCCTGCCGGCCGCGCCAGGGTGGAAATCAGATAGCTCTTGCCGGCCTGCGACAGGCCATAGACCCCGACGGCCACCGGCCGCTCGGCCGCCACCCGCAGCTTGCGCGCTTCCACGGCGGCCAGCCGGAACTCCTTCTCCAGCACCGGCCGCTGGGCGGCCACCCGGTCGGGGAAATCGCGGAACCAGGCCAGCGCGCCCTGCGCGGCCCGCTCGGTATCCTGGCACTGGCGAACGAGGGACTGGGTGGCAGCTTCCGACATGGCGCTAAAGGGGGCAATGGAGCAGGAAGGAAGAGTCTTCTTTTTCTGAAGAAAAAGAAGCAAAAAGACTTTTATACAGTTGTAGAATTCTTAATGAATGAAAGTTTTTTGGTTCTTTTTTCCAAAAAAGAACGCGCTTCCCTGCACCTGACACCTGAAAATGATTCATGATACCTCTAGCGCTCCTGATCGTCGGCCATGGCGGCCAGGATGGCATCCAGCGTGGCGAGCTGCCCGGCATCCAGCCAGTGGCTGCCTTCATCGCCCGGCAGCGTCTGCAGGCTGCGCACCAGCGTGCCCGGCCGCAGCGGCGAGCCGCGCGCGTCGTTCACCGAGGTCTCGTCGATCTCGAACTCCATCGCATCGCCATCGGGATCGCGCGTCAGCCGCCGGCGCAGGGTGAAGGACAGCGGCAGCGCCACCCCGGCGGCCGCCTCGGCGCTGGCGAACTCGATCCGGTACAGCGGGCTGGCCGGCCAGCGCTCGGCGGCGAACTGCTTGAAGCCCAGGAACGACCGGCCGGAGAAGGTCAGCGGCCGCTCGCTCTCCTCGGTCTCGCCCATGGCCTCGGGATCGCTCGGCATGGCGGTGGACAGGTCGCGGAACAGCACCCGGTCGGCGCGGATGCGCCGGTCGCTCTCCATCAGCCCGACATAGCGCGCGGTCGAACGCATGGTGAACTTGTCGGTCAGCGCGAAATTGTCCAGTTGCCCGCCGCGCAGCAGCCGGTACAGCATCGCGCCCACCGCCACCGTCGTCTTGGGGTCATAGATCCGCCCGGTCCCATCGGCGAACGGATACCACGCCCCCACCCGGTACTGGTGCATCGGCTGCACCCGGTGCGGCTCGATCGCCAGCGAGGCCACCACCTGGGCATTCACCGCCGGCCAGCGCGCGCCGCGCCCGGACAGCAGCAGCACATCGCAGCCGAAACGGTTGACGATCTCGCACAGCGGCTCCAGCGCCTCCTGCATGGTCTGCGAAACGGTGGCATCGATCGCCGCGAAATCCAGCTCCAGCGCCACCTCGGCGACGCTGAACCCGCTCACGCCAAGCTCCGCCACCCGCCCATCCAACCAGGCGGCCGCCCGCAGCCCGGCCGGTTCCGCCGCCGCCCCACGCGTCACCGGCATCACCGCGGCCAGCCCGGCACTGCGCGCGCCCAGGAACTGGCCGATGGTGCGCGTCTCCACCCCGCCCGCGGCCATCGGGTTCCAACCCTCGTACTCCGCCAGCAGCCCCAGGGCCGCCGGCACCATCACATGGTTCAGCGCCAGGCGCCGCGCCTGCCGCTCCGGCTCGGTGCTCGCCGGCACCCGGAACAGCGAGACCAGGAATTGCTGCGCCCGCTCGGTGCCCAGCCTGCCGCCGCGGAACTCGGCCTCCGCCAGCGCGTGCCGCAGCCCCGGCATCACGTGGCGCATCACCACGGTTTCCAGCACGTCGTCGCCGGCCAGGCGAAACCCCTCGCGGAACTCCTCCTGCGGCACCACCACCCGGTCGGTCAGGGTATAGGTGTAGATCGCCAGGTCCGTGGTCCCACCGCCGACATCGATCGAGCCGATGCGCAGGCTCGGCCGCAGGCTGCCGCCCACCTCGCGCTTGCGCCCCACCAGATCGAAGTAGTCCGGCGCATCGCCGCGATAGGCGTGGCTGATCTGGTCGTAGAGATAGACGATCTGCGTCGCCGTTGCCTCGTCCAGCTTGGCCTCGACATCCAGCACCCGTGGGCTGGGATCGCCGGTCACGTCCTTCAACAGGAACGCCGCCGCCCGCGCCCGCTCGCGCACTTTTCGAACCTCCTCCAGCGGCATCGCCGGCGGCAGCGTCAGGATCAGGCTGGAAATCCGCCGCGGCGCCGTCATGTCCTGCCGCCCGTAGCGCGCGGCATAGGAATTCACCTGCGACCGCGCCTGCAACAGCACCTCCAACAGGAACAGCGTGAACAGGCTGGCCCGGCTGAACAGCGGCCGCAGCGCGATCCCGCTGCGCTTCTTCATCGACAGCACCGTGCCGTCCTCGGCCAGGAACCGCAGATAGCTGCCCCGGATCACCCCCTCGGCATCCGTCGCCGGATTGAACCGCCACGGCGTCAGCCGCGGCTTCTCGTCCCACAGGTACCGCTTCGGGCTCGACTGCCCGGTCTGCCCCTCATTGCCGCGGTTCATCGCCGACAGCCGCAGCGCCTCCGGCCCCACCCGCACCGGGCTCGGCCAGTCGAACGCATTGCCGCGTCCCGATTGCAGCGACCACTCCTCGCGCCCGAACGCCGCGCGGGCAAACTCCACCCGGCTCTCGAACGGCAGGTCGGAGGTCTGCTCCGGCTGCGAGATATCCCGCAGCTGCAACCGATAGGAATCGGCAATCGACCGGTCCCGTCCCGGCGTCTGTTCCACCAGGAAGCCGCAGGACCGCGAATTGCCCAGGTCCAGCACCAGATCGACATTGATGAACCCGGCATTGCCCTGCCGCTCGGCCGCCGCCAGGTCGATCAGCCGCACCGGGCGCACCACCCCGCTCTCCTCCAGCAGCGCCAGCAATGTCAGGTAGGCGGCAAAATGCCGGCAGCCGATCGGCGCATCCGGCGCCAGTTCGCGGCCGTTGCTGTCGCGCTCGCGATACAGGTCGGCCAGCCAGCCGCGCATCCAGGCCAGGTCCAGCAGCCACGAAACCTCGGCCATGCCGGAGGCCAGCTGGAACCGCGCCGTCTCGCGGTCCCACGGCGTCAGGAACCCCGCACCGGGCGTGCGCGGCGTGGTGGCGGTGTCGAAGGCCAGCACGGCGCGGTGGGTGTGGCCCTCGGCCTCCTTCGGCGCCAGTTCCACGATGCGGATGCGCGCCCAGTTCTGCGGCCCCGGCGCCAGCCGTCGCCGCCCCGGCGGCCCGTCCACCTCCACCTGCAGGAACGGCACCGGCACCCACTTGCCCAGGAACGGCGCCAAGGCCCCGCGGCTGTCCACCGCATAGCGCCCCTCCTCGTCGGCCGAGACGAACACCGCGCCCTCGGCGCTGTCATAGGCATAGCCGCCATCATCCGGCGCCGCCCGCAGCGGCTTCAACGCCGCCAGCCCCTCGGCCAGCGGCACCTCGTACCAGTCGCGGCTGATCCGCAGCCCCTCCAGCGGCAGCGGCACGTCGATGAACTGGATGCCGCTGTTCGGCACCAGCGGAATATCCGCGCCGGCGCCGCCATCGGGCAGGCGCGGCAGCTCGGTAAAGGGCTTGATCATGCGATCCTGCGGGCGTTGAAGCGTGCCATGGGGCCCAAGACTAAGGTCCCGTCGCCTGCGGCGGCAAATCCGGCCGCGGCAGACAGGCGCGCGGCGGCGGCAGGCGCAGCGCCTCGGCCATCATCCGCCCGACATCCGCCCCCTGGCCGGCGGCAAACACCTGCCCCCCGGTCGCCTCGGCCAGGCAGGCCGCCTGGGCATTGCGGGCAATGTCGATCACCGCGATCGACAGCAGCGGGTCGGCCGCCCGCGCCGCCTTCGCCGCCGCACAGGGATCGCCGCGACAGGTCTCGGTCCCGTCGGTCACCACCACCACGAAGCCCGGCGTGCCCGCCGGCCGCCCCTTGACGGCCGCCGCCGCCTTCTCGATCGACAGCGCCAGCGGCGTGCCCGAGGCATCCGGCCGCAGCCCGCGCAAAGCCGACGCCAAGGGCGCGCGCTGGAGGTTGTCGTAGGTGCCCACCGGCGCCACCGCGCATTGCGACGCCTCCACCCGCGCGGGATCGAAGCTGGCGAAGCTGAACAGATGCACCCGCCCGCGCGCCGGCAGGGTGTCCAGCACCGCCAGCGCGGTGCGCCGCGCCTCCTGCATCCGCTCCTGCCCGGCCGGCGTGCGGCCCATCTCGGCAAGCATGCGGTCATTGCCCCGGGTCTCGGTGATCGGCCCGGCCTCCTTCTCGATCTCCGCCATCTTCGCCGCCTCGGCCGCGGCATCCATCGCCGCCGGCCAGCGCATCGAGGCGGAGGTATCCACGATCACCGCGATATCCACCTGCTCCGGCGCGGGACACACCTGGCACTGGGCTCGCCTTCGCGCCGTCTCGCTCTCCAGTGCGGCAATCCGCCGGCGCAATTCCATCTCCTCCACCCGCAGGCTGCCATCGTCGATCGGCGGCACCGGGCACACCGCTTCATGCGGTGTCGCCGCCTGGGACAGGGCGTAGGCGATCGAGCTGCCCCACCAGATCGCCAGCCCCGCCAGCGGCAGCCCCACCGCAATGGCGGCCACCGCCAGCGCGATCAGGAATCGCCGCCGCCGATCGCCCGCGTCACCGGAAGGGTGATTCATGTCGCTCATGGCACCGTGAACTCCGCCACGTTCTGCATCCCGGCGCTGTTCGCCACGCCCTTCACCTCGCGGCTCTGCCCGGCGGTGACGATGCGCACGGTGAACGGCACCGGCGTGCGCCGCTCGTCAAAGTCATAGTAATGCACCTGCACCCGATAGCTGCCCGACGGCGGCACGCCGCTCCAGACCACGTTCTCCACCGGCGTGCGCGAGCCCCGCCCGCCCTGGGCGTTCATGTCGACATCCAGCACCGCGCCGCAGCCATGGGTGCGCTCGAAATAGATGTGCCCGCCGCCGGGGCACCGCACATGCAGGTCCAGGTCGGCCGGCCCGTCCCAGATCAGCGAGACCTGGTATTCGCCGCTCTTGGCCTGCTCGCGTTCCAACCGCTGGTCGATCTCGCTGCGCCGCTGCGGCGGCGCGATCGGCGGCGCCACCTGCGGCACCGGGCGCGGAATCGCGGCGATGCGGCATTGCTGCACCCGCCCGGCATAGGTGCGCTCCAGCTCGGCGATGCGGCCGCGCAGGCGGATCTCCTCCTCCTGCAACGCCACCAGCCCGCCATCCGGCGCTGGCGGCAGTTCGCAGACCGGTGCCGCCGGCAACCGCACCAGCGCCACGGCATGGCGCATCAGGTCGGGCAGGAACCAGGCCAGCACGGCCGCCAGCAGCAGCACCAGCGCCGACAGCCCCAGCAGCCGCAGCGGCCAGCGCGTCGCCGGCTCGGCCACCACCGGCACCGGCACCTCCGCCACCGGCACCGCGTCCGGCGGCACCAGCTCGGGCGCGGGCGGCGGCACCGCACGCGGCACCGCGGCGGCCCGCACCAGCTCGCCCTTCAGCGCCGGCAGCGGCGCGGCATTCTCCACCGCCCGCAAGCCCCAGCCCGCCAGCACCGGCGCCCCGCCGACCAGGCGCAGGTCGGCCAGCGCCGCCCCCTCCAGCGCCGTGGCCAACAGGTCGCCCAGCACCCGCGACGCCTCGGCCCGGTCGGCGCGCAGCCGGGCGGCCTCCTGCTCCACCGCCTCCACCAGCGCCCGCACATCGTCCAGCACCGCCGCCCGCCGCTCCGCCGGCAGGTCGTCCAGCCGGGCGATCGGCCCGTCCAGCGCGGTGAACCACTGGATCGTCTCGGGCAGCACATTGCCCTCGGCGAACAGCCCGGCCTCACGCGCCATGCCGCGCGACGCCAGATGCTGCACCACCTGGGCGCGATAATCCTGCGCCACGCCATCCAGCACCGGCGCCGGGCGCCGGCTGCGCCGGTCGGTCTCGCCGATCAGGCGGAGCGGGGCCATCCGCCGCCCCTCAGCGCGGCGCCGCGGGCGCGGCCGGCGCCGGCGCGGCGGGAGCAGCAGGCGCGGCAGGCGCGGCAGGTCCGGGCGCGGGCGCCGGTGCCCCCGGCGCGGCAGCCTGCGCCGCGGCCGGCGAGCACGCATTGTCCTCGCTGCGCACCGGGATGTTGTTCTCGCCCAGGAAGGCCAGCAGGGTTGCCGCCGGCAGCGCGTAGTCGGCGCGATAGGCGGTCTCCTGGTCGGTGCGGATGAAGGTGTTCACGCCCACGATGCGCCCGCAGCGATCCGCCAGCGGCCCGCCGGAATTGCCGCGGTTGATCGCCGCGGTATGGATCACCACCGGCGCGCCGCGCATCGTCTGCACCCCACTCACCTCGCCGGAGGTGAAATGCGCCGCCGGCATCGCCCCTTCCTCGCCGCGCAACAGCCGCTTGAAGTCGTCGCCCGCCCCGGTGACGAAGCCCGGGAACCCCACCGCCACCACCGGCACCAGCCGGTCGGCGGTCGGCGACAGCGCCAACGGCGGCAACTGCCCATCCTTCAGCTTCAGCACCGCGAAATCCGGCTTGCCGAAGTCATGGTTCGGCGTGCGCGCGATCACCTCTGCCTCCACGGGATGGCCGAGCTTGCGGTTCACCACATACAGCTTGCCCGGCGTCGAACCCTCCACCACGTGCAGGTTGGTCACGATGATGTCCGGCGCGATGGCAAAGCCGCTGCCGGTGGACAACCCCTCGCCACGATCGGTGGTCACCGGGGCCAGGATCAGCACGGTGGAATCCTCCAGCAGGTCGGCCAGGTTGGTCGCCTGCCCCGCGCCCGGCGTGGCGGGCTGGCCCGGCGCCGCGGGCGGGCGCTGCACCGGCTGCTGGTCCGGTGCCGGCGGCAGGGCGGGAACCGGCGACATCTGCGGCGCCACCTCGCCCTGGCGCAGCGGGGCCGCCGGCAGCGGCCCGTCCGGCGCCACGCAGATATCGCCGCGCAACCCGGCCTCCAGCTGCGCCAGCCGGCGGCGCAGCCCATCGTTCACGCCTTCCTGGATGCGCTTGAGATCGGCATCGAAGGCCGGGTCACGCGCCACCGGCGCGCTCGCCTCGATCTGCTTCACCAGCTGCACCCAGCCATAGTAGTAGCCAGCCGCCAGCGCCACCGCCGAGACCAGCAGCACGATCACCGCAGCCGCCAGGATCGCGGTTGCCGCACTCATCGGCCGGCGCCACCCGGATGGCGGCGGCGGCGGCACCGCCGGCGGCAACCCCGGCGGAACCCCTCCGCCACTGCCGGCCGCCGCAACCGCAGCCCCGCCGGCTGCCGCCGCCGCGACACCGGCCGCGGGCGCCGCCGGCGCCGCCGGCCGTGCGGCCGCCCAGGGATTGGCCCCGCCGGGCACCAGGTCGCGCATCACCGCGGCGAAATGCGTCGCCAGCCGGCCCGGATCCTCGCCGACATGCGCCGGCACGATGCCCCAGTTCACCAGCACCGGCGCATCCCCGGTCCACAGGATGTCGCCCGGCCCCGACAGCGTCAGCGCGGCACGCAGCAGCGGCCCGGCCTCGGGGTCGGCGAACAGCGGCACCAGGTCGGCCAGCCGCCCGCGCAGCGCATTCTCCGCCGCCAGCCGCTGGGATGTCGGCAGCGTATCGAGCGCCACCGGGTCCTCGCCGGCCTTGGCATACCAGGACACGCGGGTGATCGGCTGGCCTTCCTTGGCGTCCGGCCAGGGCTCGGCGAACATCTCCGCCGCCCGCGGCGCGCGCTCCGCCAACAGGCTGCCCAGCCGCTCGAATTGCAGGATGGCTGGCTGCCCCGCCACGTTCAGCAGCGTGCGGTCGGTCAGGCTCGATCCCAGCAGCAGGCGTGACCCGGACATCGCAACGCTCCTAACGGCCGTCCAGACGGATGGCGCTCACGGCAGAATCGGCGGCCGGCGCGGGGCCGGCGGCGGCGGCGGCGGTGCCGGCGGGCTCGGCGCCGGCGGCGTCACCCCCGGCAGGTCGATCTGCTGCGGCGCGCCGAAGCGGATATTGTCCACCCCGAAGCCCTGCGGCTCCGCCCCCACCAGATGGAACTCCAGCCCGGCGATCTTGGGCGCCAGATCGCGCGTCGCCAAGCCCAGGAACTCGAACCCGGTGCCGCGATTGGCGGTCCGCCCCAGCACGCGGCCCTGCCGGTCGTACACGGTGATCGCCACGCCGCCCACGGCATCGAACCAGCCGCCCTGCAGCCCCACCGCCGCCAGGTCGCGGTCGAACCAGATCGCGATCGGTCCGTTCCACCGCGGCGTCCCGCCCAGTTCCGGCGATTGCGAGCCCGGCACGCCGGAATTGTCCATCGTGGCAACGCGCGGCGAGGCCATGTCCAGCGTCAGCGGCGCCGAGGGCGCGCCCGCCAGGCACCCGGTCACCGGCGCGCCGCGCGGGCACTCGCCCGCCGTGCCCAGCCGCCGGCCGCGAAAGAACCCGGCAAACCGCACGGTGGGGCTGTCCGCCCCGCCGCGATACAGCGACGGCGGATAGACCGGGTTCACCGTACCCATCGGCACCTCGCTGAACGTGATCCGCCCGGCCCCGGACTTGAACTGCCGTTCATCGACGCGCACCACATCCTGCGCCCGCGCGCCCCCCAACGCCGCGAGCAGCAGCGCCGGCACCATGGCGAAGGCGGGCAGCAGACGCATGCGCTGAACTCCCGACGGGAACGACAATCGCTTAATATTATTTCATAAATTGCCGGCCGTGAAGCCGCGCGAGACCACCGCCAGGCAGGTTCACGCTTCGGTGAACACCGCCCGGCTCAGCGTGCCGGCGCACCGATGGCCTGCACCAGCGCGTCCGGCGCCCGCCGCGGCAGGAAATGGCCCACCCGGTCCAGCACCCGCCGCCGGTACCCCGCCGTGAAGTGCGCGGCATGCGGGGCGGGAAAGCGCGGCGGAGCCTGCGCCGGCATCATCGCGTCATGGGCGTGGACGTCGTCGGGAAACCCGTGCGGCAGCACAACCGGCACGCCGTCCACCGCCCCGCCCGCGCGACAGGCAAACCCCCGCGCCGCGGTGCGCGACAGGCAATCCCCAGCGTCGCGGTGCGCGCCACCGCCACGGCGGCTATCCGGCGGCGGCCTGTCGGCGCAAGGCGTCGATCAGCGCCTGCACATCGTTGCCGTTGCGCGACAGGTACGAGGCATAGTCGCTGCGCTGTGTCAGCCGCAGGCTGGTACCCTCGGCGATCACATCGATCACCTTCGGCGCCCCGTCGGCCTCCACCACCCAGTCCACCTTGTTCGGCGCATTGCCCGGCCGGGTCACCACGGTGGACACCGCGATATCCTCCCCGCGCGCCACCGCGCGGCCCAGCGAGTAGGTCACGCCCTCATACTCGCCCACCTTCTCGCTGATGTTGCGGATCAGCACCCGTCGGAACAGCGCGCTGTAATCCGCCTGCTGCTTTGGGGTCGCCATGCGCCAGAACCGGCCCAGGCAGAACCGCGCCACCGCATCCAGGTCCACCCTCGCCTCGACGATCCGCGCCAGCGCCTCGCGCTTGGCGGTCACCGGCTGGCCGCCATTGGCAACCGCCAGCAATTCCCGAAGCATCGAATCGACGAAGGCGGCGGCACTGTCAGGATCGGCGGCACGCGCCGGCGCGGCCGGCATGGCGCCGGCGAAAAGCGCCGCGCCGGCGGACAGGAATACACGGCGGGTGGTCATCATCAGCTCCCCGTTCCCCGCAGCTCTGCTGCGGCATGTTTCTCGCAGCTCTGCTGCGGCATGTGCGATTGCAGCCCGGCCGCCGCAACCCCGGCGCGCCCTGCATCAGCGCGACGGCGCCGCCCGCCTGGCGGCAGCGGCGGTCCCGCGGTCATCGGCGATCACCTCCTTGATCGTCGCCTGCCGGTTCTGCTTGTACAGGCTGCGCACCGTGGCATAGGGGTCCAGCGCCTGCGCCTTCAGCCTGTCGAGATCATCGATATAGCGCGAGCGCGTGTCCACCGCATTGGTGCCGGTGCGGGCATAGCCCAGCGCATCCACCGTGCTGCCCTTGCCGATCCAGGTGAACGGGTCCATCGCGATATCCGCCCCCCGCCCCACCGCATCGCGCGGGTTGGACGGCCCCAACAGCGGCAGCATCAGGTACGGCCCCTCGCCCGCCCCCCACACCGCCAGCGTCATGCCGAAATCGCTGGAATGCCGGGGATAGCCCAGCCCGGTGGCCACGTCGAACAGCCCGGCCACCCCGATCGTCGAGTTGATCACCAGCCGCATGAACGTGTCGCCGGCCCGCTTCGGCTTGCCCTGCATCATGTCATTGGCCAGCACCACGGGGCTGGCCAGGTTGTCCAGCACGTTGCGCACGCCCTGGCGCGCGGGATCGGGCAGAACGGCGCGATACACCAGCGCCAGCGGGCGCAGGATCACCACGTCGATGCCGTCATTGATCTCGTAGATCACCCGGTTGGTCGGTTCCAGCGGATCGTTCAGCGCGTTGAACTCGGCCACCGCCTCGCCATCCGCCGGGTTAGGCGCGGTGGCGCAGGCCGACAACAGGGCCGCCCCCAGCACAACCGCGCCCAGCCGGGCCAGAAACCTAGAATGAACGGTGGCGCGCATGACAGTCCTCAAATCAGGCATGGCCCCTCATACCCTGTCGGCGGCTGCACAGGAAGCGTGTCGCGCGACACCCGGCGGTTCGGCGCGGCAGCATCCGCCATGACAGCCCGCGCGCCCGCTATCCGCGCTTGCACGACCGCCGCAAAGACATATAAATATCTTTATGCGTATTGTGTGGAGCCCCCGATGAACGACCCGTCGCCGCTGGCCCGCTGGCTCACCGGCCCGCGCTTCGCCGGCATGCCGGCCCACGGCGCCGGCCTGCCGCCGCCGCTGCTGTCCTTCGAATTCTTCCCTCCGCGCACCGAGGCGCTGGAAACCCAGCTCTGGGCCGCCATCCGCCGCCTGGAGCCGCTGGCACCCCGCTTCGTCTCGGTCACCTACGGCGCCGGCGGCACCACCCAGGCGCGCACCCACGCCACCGTCGCGCGCATCGTCACCGACACCACCCTGACCCCCGCCGCCCACCTCACCTGCGTCGGCGCCAGCCGCGCCGAGGTGGACGACGTCGCCCGCCAGTACTGGGACGCCGGCATCCGCCACATCGTCGCCCTGCGTGGCGATGTCCCCGGCGGCGGCGCCTACGCACCGCACCCGGATGGCTACGCGTATGCCGCAGACCTCGTCGCCGGCCTGAAAAAGGTCGCCGATTTCGAGATCTCGGTCGCCGCCTATCCCGAAATCCATCCCACCGCCAGCAGCCCGCTGGCCGACCTGGACAACCTCAAGCGCAAGCTCGACGCCGGCGCCACCCGCGCCATCACCAACTACTTCTTCGACAACGCGACCTTCCTGCGCTTCCTGGACCTCGCCCTGGCCGCCGGCATCACCGCGCCGATCGTGCCGGGGATCATGCCGGTGTCGAACTACAGCCAGATGGTGAAGTTCTCCCAGACCAGCGGCGTGCGCGTGCCCGACTGGCTCGGCCGCTACTTCGACGGCGTCGAGGACGACATGGAAACCCGCCGCATGATCGCCGCCCACGTCGCCGCCGACCAGGTGCGCACCCTGCAGGCCAACGGCATCGACGAATTCCACTTCTACACCCTCAACCGGCCCGACCTCACCTACGCCATCGCCCACATCCTGGGCGTGCGTCCGCGTCGCGCAGGCTAAGGCAAGAACGCCGCCGCCGCCTTCTCCAGCGCCGAGTTCAACTCCGCGCCCAGCAGCACGACATAGGCCGAGACCCAGAACCACAGCATCACCGCCGCCACCGCGGCCAGCGAGCCATAGACCGCGTCGAAACGGGCAAAATCGGTCGCGTAGACGGTGAACAGCACACTGGTCACCAGCCACAGGATGGTGGACAGGATCACCCCCGGCAGCACCCGGCGGCGGTATCCCGCACTGCGCGACGGACCAATGGCATACAGCGCGGCCAGCGAGGCAAACACGAACAGCACCAGAACCAGCACGCTGCTCCAATGCACCAGCCACGCGGTCCCGGCCGGCAGGCGCAACACGTCGATGGCGCGCGGCAGCGCCACCAGCACGGCCACGGTGACGATGGCGGCCAGGATCGCCGCGGCCGTCATCGCCAGCCCAACCGCCTGGAAGGTGAAGATATTGCGCCGCTCGGCCTCGTCATAGGCCAGGTTGAGGGCGGAGATCATCGACTTGGTGCCGGTGGAGGCACTCCACAGCGCCACCGCCGCCGACAGGCCGAGATTCCACCCCAGCACCGCGCGCGGCCGCCCGACGAGGTCGAGCACCTGGCGGTCGATCAAGGTATAGGCATCGGGCGGCAACAGGCCCTCCAGCAGGTCCATCTGGGCGGCAACGCTGGCGGGGTCGAACACCAGGCCATACAGCGACACCAGCATCGACAGGGCGGGAAACAGCGCCAGCGTGGCATAGAACGCACAACCGGCGGCCACCAGCCCGGTGCGGTGGCTCTGGATTCGCCAGAACGTGCGCATCACGGCATCCCACCAGCCGCGCACCGGCGGGGCCTGGGCCGACTCGGATTGGAACGCGTCGCCGTTCAACGTGCCTGCCACCATCTGTTGTCCACCCCCAAGCAACACATCGCGGCATGCGGCGCCAGGGGGCGGGAGGGGTGAAAAAACCACTTGCACTGGGGGGGTGGGGGTCCTATCTGCCCCCTACGCAGCAACGCACGTGCCTCTGGCCCGCCTTGTTCAGCTACGTCCGGTCCTGGTGCAAACCAGGGTGCGGGGCAGACGGTGAACTCCAAAGGGTTACGTAACGACGTCAAGCGTTCTGGCACTTCGGGTCCCGATGCAGGGGTTTCTGCGCACGGGCCAATCCGTCTGGTCGCTGGTTCGTTCGACCGTTTCGCAATCTACGTCCCACCGACGTGACAGGTGGGCGTCCATTTGGGGGTACCGCGCGATGAACAACAAGATCGCACGATTCCTTGCCGACCGTCAGCCGGCCACGCCGTGCCTGGTGTTCGACATCGACCGCGTGGAGGCCAACTTCCGCGCCATTCGTGATGCGCTGCCGCTGGCGCAGATCTACTACGCCGTGAAGGCCAATCCGGCGCCGCAGATCCTTGACCGGCTGGTCAAGCTCGACAGCCGCTTCGATGCCGCGGGGATCGAGGAGGTCGAGGCGTGCCTGGCCGCCGGCGCCGCCCCGTCGGCGATCAGCTTCGGCAACACCATCAAGAAGATCTCGGCCATCCGCCGCGCCCATGAAGCCGGCGTGGACATGTTCGCCTTCGACTCCGACGAGGAGCTGGCGAAGCTGGCCGAACACGCCCCGGGCGCGCGGGTCTATTGCCGCATCCTGGTGGAGAACGACGGTGCGGACTGGCCGCTGTCGCGCAAGTTCGGCACCACCGTCGCCCATGCCCGCGCCCTGATGCTGCGCGCCGGCGAGCTGGGGCTGGACCCCTTCGGCCTGTCCTTCCACGTCGGCAGCCAGCAGACCACCACCGGCAGCTACGAGGCGGCGATCGCCAAGGTGGCAATGCTGTTCACCGACCTGCGCGATGCCGGCGTGAACCTGCGCATGGTCAACCTGGGCGGCGGCTTCCCGGTGCGCTATCGCGACGAGGTGCCGGGCATCGACGCCTTCGCAAACGCCATCATGGGCGCGATGACCGAGCATTTCGGCAATGCCATGCCCGACATGCTGATCGAGCCCGGCCGCTCCGTGGTCGGCGATGCCGGCGTGGTCTCCGCCGAGGTGGTGCTGGTCAGCCGCAAGGGCGACGACCCCGTGCGCTGGGTGTACCTCGACATCGGCCGCTTCGGCGGCCTGGCCGAGACCGAGGGCGAAGCGATCAAGTACCGCTTCACCACCCCGCATGACGGCGGCGAGACCGGCCCGGTGGCGATCGCGGGGCCAACCTGCGACGGCGCCGATATCCTGTACGAAAGGAGCAACTACCGCCTGCCGCTGGCGCTGGCCTCCGGCGACCGGGTGGAGGTGCTGGCCACCGGCGCCTACGTCACCACCTACGCCAGCCAGCGCTTCAACGGCTTCGCGCCCCTGGCCGAACACTACATCTGACACCAACGCCGGCCGGGTGGGCTCCATCCGGCCGGAAGCGGTAGCGAAGAAGGCAGGAAGGTCTTCTTTTTCTGAAGAAAAAGAAGCAAAAAGACTTTCGATAATTGGTTCCGAGGCGCTGCCACGCCCGAATCCCCTTACGAATAAAAGTTTTTTGGTTCTTTTTTCCAAAAAAGAACACGCTTTCTTCCCTTCCCTGCCACTCCCCCACTAGGCTCAGGACCCAATAAATCTGTTGCTGCGGCTCGTTTGAGTGTGATTCTGGAGATGGCGGGAGGTCCCCGCCATGTCCGATCAGTTCTGGCTGACTGCAACGCAGATTTCT
>JADLHF010000206.1 GCA_020848935.1 Acetobacteraceae bacterium | reverse complement strand
TGGCGGAAGGAGTGGGATTCGAACCCACGGTGCGCGCAAACGCACGGCGGTTTTCAAGACCGCTGCCTTAAACCACTCGGCCATCCTTCCGTCGCCGCCACCCTATCCCGCCACCTTCGGCCCATCCAGCCCCACCCCCACCAGATGCCCGAACCGTGCCCGCAACAGCGCCAGGTCCGCCGCCGGCAGCTTCGGCTTCAGGATCGAGGCGATGTTCTCGCGCAGATGCCCGACATCGCTGGTGCCGAACAGCACCACATCCACCCCCGGCTCATGGCGCACGAAGCGATAGGCGGCATCGGTCAGGCTGCTGGCGCCGGCGGCGTGGATCAGGAACCCCAGCGGGTCCGCCGCCACCTCCGCCGCCAGCTTGCCCTCGGCCACCAGACCGCGCATCTCCTCCTCCAGCCGCGCCGGCTGGCTGAACACATTGCGCACCACGAACATCAGCAGCGTGCCCACCCCCTGCGCCCGCGTGCGCGGAAACAGCACCTCGCGGGCATTGGTGTGCATCATGTTGAACGCCAGCATCACCGTCTCCCACACCCCGTCCTCCAGCGCGCGGGCCAGCGCATCATGGCCGTGATCGTTCGGCGCGGTCTCGGTCAGGCCGATATGGCGGATCTTGCCCGCCGCCTTCGCCCGCAGCAGCGCCGGCACGATCTCGGCCATCACGTGGGCGTATTCGCGCGCCAGCACGGCATGCAGCTGGAACAGCTCCACCCGATCGGTCCGCAGCCTGGCCAGCGACTGCTCCAGGCTGGCGACCACCTCCGCCCCGCTCAGCACCCGCCCGCCCTCGCGCACCATCGCCTTGGTGGCCAGCACCACCCCCTCGCGCCGCCCCGCCAGCGCCCGGCCCACCACATCCTCGGTGCGATACGCCGCCGCCGTGTCGATCAGCGTCACCCCATGGTCCAGTGCGGCATGCACCACCGCGATCGCCGCGTCCTCGTTGCGCCCGCGCCCCAGCCCCAGCCGGCTGAACCCGCCGCAGCCCAGCCCCGCCACGCTCACCCGCAGCCCCGTGCGCCCCAGCGTCGTGTACTCCACCGCCACCCCCATGCCCGCCCGCGCAAGGGAGCCCAGCCGCACCCGCTTGGCAACCGCCGCCGGAACTCGCGGCGCCATCCCTCACACAGGGGTTTCGCCGGGCCGCGCAAGCCTCTAAACAGGCAGCGGGATCATCACACGAGGGCGGAATGAACGTACGCAGTCTGCTGCTGCTCGGCGCAACGACACTCGCCGGCGCCACCCAAGCTGCCGCCCAAACACCGGCCGTACCCCCCGCCGCCGGCACCGCGGACCGCGCCCAGACCTGGACCCTGCAATGGGAGAACGCCTCGGTCAGCACCGCCAAGCTGAAGGACCGCTTCTACACCAACGGCCTGCGCCTCGGCTGGACCTCCTCGCCCGACCTGGTGCCCGAAACCCTGCGCAACCTCGGCACCACCCTGTGGGGCGCCGGCGAGGCCCGCATCTCCTTCGACCTCACCCACCAGATCTACAACCCCGCCGACACCGCCGCCATCAACCCGCCGCTGCGCGACCGCCCCTATGCCGGCGTGCTGATGGGGAATTTCGGCCTGGTGCAGGACGCGCCCACCACCCGCAGCACCCTGGTGCTCGGCCTCGGCCTGGTCGGCCCCGCGGCCGGCGGCGAGACGGTGCAGAACGGCTTCCACGACCTGATCGGCCAGAAATCGGTCAACGGCTGGGCCACCCAGCTCAAGAACGAGCCCCTGGTCCAGATCACCTCCGAACGCACCTGGCGCGTGCCCATCGCCAGCTTCTCCGGCCTGGAAACCGACGCCCTGCCCAGCCTCACCGCCTCGGTCGGCAACCTGCGCGCGTACCTGCAAACCGGCGTCACCATCCGGCTCGGCCAGGGCCTGCAATCCGATTTCGGCCCCGCCCGCCTGCGCCCCGGCGTCACCGGCGGCGACTACTACCGCACCGTGCGCCCCTTCGCCTGGTACCTCTTCGCCGGGCTCGACGGCCGCGTCGTCGGCCGTGACCTCACGCTGGACGGCAACAGCTTCGCCACCAGCCGCAGCGTCAGCAAATACCCCTTCGTCGGCCAGGCCCAGGGCGGCATCGCCATCATCGCCTATGGCGTGCGCCTGACCTACACCCACACCCTGACCAGCCAGGAATTCCGCGGCCAGCGCGGCGGCGCCCTGCACCAGACCGGCGCGCTCGCCCTGTCGGTCCGCTTCTAGCGCCGCCACCATGCGCATCGCCGTGATCGCCCCCGGCATGATGGGTGCGGCCGTCGCCCAGCGCCTGCGCGCCCGCGGCGCGGAGGTGGCCACCACCCTGCGCGGCCGCAGCCCCGCCAGCGCCGCCCGCGCCGCCGGCCTCGCCCTGCTGCCCGACGAAGCCGCCCTGGCCGGCTGGGCCGATATCGTGCTGTCCATCCTGCCGCCCGGCGAAGCCCTTGCCGTGGCCCGCCTGCTCGCCCCCGCCCTGGCCGCCCGCGCCGGTGCCGTGCTGTTCGCCGACTGCAACGCCATCAGCCCCGCCACCATGCACCAGGTCGCCGCCAGCCTGCCCGGCATCCGCGTCGCCGATATCGGCATCATCGGCGGCCCCCCAAGAGACGAAGGCCCAGGCCCGCGCCTCTACGCATCCGGTGCCGAAGCGGCCGCCCTGCTGCCCCTGCGCGACCACGGCATCGACCTGCGGGTGATCGAAGGCGGCATCGGCGCCGCCTCGGCGCTGAAGATGAGCTACGCCGGCATCACCAAGGGCCTCACCGCACTCGGCAGCGCCATGGCCCTCGGCGCCACCCAGGCCGGCGCGGCCCAGGCCCTGCGCGCCGAGCTCGCCGCCAGCCAGCCCGACATCCTGCGCTACCTCCAGCGCAGCGTGCCCGACATGTTCCCCAAGGCCTATCGCTGGGTGGCCGAGATGGAGGAGATCGCGGCCTTCCTCGGCCCGTCCCCCGCCGCGCCGCTCTACACCGCCATCGCCCGGCTCTATGAAGACCTCGCCGCCGACCAGCGGGCCCCCAGCCCTGACGGCCCCGTCGCCCGCCTCGCCAGCTTCACCCACAAACCGCCCGGAGAAACGCCATGAGCGCCCAGGCCCGCATCGCCGAACTCGGCCTCGCCCTGCCGCCGCCCAACGCGCCGATCGGCAACTACGTGCCCTTCCGCATCGCCGGCAACATCCTCTATCTGTCCGGCGTCGGCCCCCGCAAGCCCGACGGCGCCATGATCACCGGCAAGCTCGGCGCCGGCGTCACCATCGAGAAGGGCTACGAGGCCGCCCGCGACTGCGGCCTGCAACTCCTGCGCAACATGGAAGTGGCGCTGGGCTCGCTCGACCGCGTCGACACCATCATCAAGGTGCTCGGCATGGTCAACGCCGCCCCCGATTTCACCGACCACCCCAAGGTCATCAACGGCTGCACCGACCTCTTCGTCGAGGTCTTCGGCGACAATGGCCGTCCCGCCCGCTCCGCCGTCGGCATGGGCAGCCTGCCCGGCAACATCGCCGTCGAGATCGAGGCGATCGTGCTCCTGCGTAGCTGATGCCAGAGCCGGGCATCATCATCGCCGGCGCCGGCCATGCCGGGGGGGCGGCCGCCGCCGCGCTGCGCCAGTTCGGCTGGAAAGGCGCCATCACCGTCATCGGCAACGAGCCGATCCCGCCCTACCAGCGCCCGCCCCTCTCCAAGGCCTGGCTGACCGGCGACGCCACCGCCGAAAGCCTCGCCCTGCGCCCGGAACGCTTCTACACCCAGCAGACCATCACCCTGCGCCTGTCCACCACCATCGCCGCCATCGACCGCGCCGCCCGCGCCATCCGCCTCGCCGACGGCCAGACCCTCCCCTACACCACGCTGATCCTCGCCCTCGGCGCGCGCGCCCGCCGCCTCCCGCTGCCCGGCTTCGACCTGCCCGGCGTGCTGGAACTGCGCACCGCCGCCGACGCCGACCGGCTGAAAGCCACCATCGGCCCGGGCCGCCGCATCGCCATCATCGGCGGCGGCTATATCGGCCTGGAAGCCGCCGCCTCGTCGCGCGCGCTGGGCGCCGAGGCCGTCGTGCTGGAGCGCGAGCCCCGCCTGCTCGCCCGCGTCGCCTCCCCGCCGCTGTCCGAATTCTTCGCCGCCGCCCACCGCGCCCACGGCGTCATCATCCACACCGACGCCCAGGTCACCGGGCTGGTGGGCCAGAACGGAACCGAGCGGGGCAGGGTGGCTGGCGTCCAGCTCGCCGACGGCACCATCCTGCCCTGCCACGCCGCCCTGGTCGGCGTCGGCGCCATCCCGAACGACGAGATCGCCGCCGCCGCCGGCCTGCGCTGCGAAAACGGCGTGGTCGTCGATGAACACGCCCGCACCGAAGACCCCGCCATCTTCGCCATCGGCGACCTCACCAACCGCCCGCTGGCGCTCTACGGCCGCCGCGGCCGGCTGGAAAGCGTGCCCAACGCCCTGGAACAGGCCCGCCAGGCCGCCGCCGCCATCACCGGCCGCCCACCGCCCGCCGCCGAGGTGCCGTGGTTCTGGTCCGACCAGTACGACATCAAGCTGCAGATCGCCGGCCTGCCGCACGACGTCGCCCGCCTCGTCGTCCGCGGCGACCCCAGCACCGGCAGCTTCGCCGTCTTCCACCTCGACGCCGACCGCCGCGTGCAATGCGTCGAATCCGTCAACACCCCGGCCGAATTCATGGCCGGCCGCCTGATGATCCTGAAACGCCGGCCGGTGGACGCCGCCGCACTGGCCGACCTATCCTCGAACATGAAGGACCTCGCCGCCTGACCGGCGCGCGGGTCACCCCAGGGAAACGACATGCCGACCATCACCTACATCGAACACGACGGCACCGCCCACACCGTGGAGGTCGCCGAAGGCTTCTCCGTCATGGAGGGCGCGATCAACAACACTGTGCCCGGCATCGACGCCGATTGCGGCGGCGCCTGCGCCTGCGCCACCTGCCACGTCTATGTCGATCCCGCCTGGCAACACCTGACCGGCACCCAAAGCGAGGCCGAAGCCAGCATGATCAGCTTCGCCAACGCGGTGGAGCCGAACTCGCGCCTGTCCTGCCAGATCAAGGTCACCGCCGAACTCGACGGCCTCGTCGTGCGCATGCCGGCGGGGCAGCATTAAGAAAGGAATGTTCTTTTTTGAAAAAAAGAACAAAAAACTTCTAGTTTCTTCTCCCTCTCCCCTTGGGGGAGAGGGCCGGGGTGCGGGGTGACCCCACCCCGGATGCCGCCCCAAACGTCGTGAATAAAAGTCTTTTTGCTTCTTTTTCTTCAGAAGAAGAAGGCCTTGCTTCCCTTACCCCAACCTAGACGCCAAACAACGCCCAGCTCGAAAACCCCAGGAGCCCCGCGATGAACGACGTGCCAATCGACCTCCTCGCCCAGGCCGACGAGCTGGCCGCCACCACCAAGCTGGACAAGATCGACGTCAGCCAGCCCAGCCTCTACCAGGACGACACCTGGCGCCCCTGGTTCGCCCGCCTGCGCGCCGAGGCACCGATCCACTACTGCCCCGACAGCCGTTTCGGCGCCTTCTGGTCGGTCACAAAGTACAAGGACATCATGGCGGTGGACACCAACCACAAGGTGTTCTCGTCCGACAGCCAGCTCGGCGGCATCACCATCCGCGACGCCCCCATGAGCTTCCGCCGCCCCAGCTTCATCTCGATGGACCCGCCGCTGCACGACGACCAGCGCCGCGCCGTCTCGCCCATCGTGGCGCCGAGCAACCTGGTCAACCTGGAAAAGCTCATCCGCGAGCGCAGCGCGAAAATCCTCGACACCCTGCCGATCGGCGAGGAATTCAACTGGGTCGAGAAGGTCTCCATCGAACTGACCACCCAGATGCTCGCCACCCTGTTCGACTTCCCCTTCGAGGACCGCCACCTGCTGACCTACTGGTCCGACATCGCCACCGCCGACCTGCTCTCCGGCAAGGTGTCCAGCGAGGAGGAGCGCAACGAAATCCTCCAGCAATGCGTCAAATACATGCGCACCCTGAGCAAGCAGCGCGAAAACGGCCCGCCCCGCTTCGACCTGCTGTCGATGATGGCGCGCGACCCGTCCACCCGCGACATGGACGACCGCATGTTCCTCGGCAATTGCATCCTGCTGATCGTCGGCGGCAACGACACCACCCGCAACTCGATCTCCGGCGGCCTGCTGGCGCTCAACAAATACCCCGAGCAATACGACAAGCTGCGCGCCAACCACGCCCTGATCGAAACCATGGTGCCCGAGATCGTGCGCTGGCAAACCCCGCTGGCCCATATGCGCCGCACCGCGCTGGAGGATTTCGACCTCAACGGCAACCGCATCAAGAAGGGCGACAAGGTCGTCATGTGGTACATCTCCGGCAACCGCGACGAGGAGATGATCGAAAACGCCGACGACTTCATCATCGACCGCCCCCGCCCGCGCCAGCATCTGAGCTTCGGCTTCGGCATCCACCGCTGCGTCGGCAACCGCCTGGCCGAAATGCAGCTCAAGATCCTCTGGGAAGAAATCCTCGCCCGCTTCCCCGCCATCAACGTGGTCGGCCCGGTGAAGCGCGTCTTCAGCAACTTCGTCCACGGCATCGAGGAAGTGCCGGTCATCATCCCCAGCCGTCACTAACGAACATCCTTCTCTTGTAACTTGCCCGCGCGCGGATCGGCTAAGGTGTCCGTCGCGGTGGCAGGCGGTATCCCGTTTTTCTCTGGGGTGATCGAGCCCGTGGGGGAGCCAGGGTTACCGCCTGTCGTTCCATCGAACCCGAACAGTCGCTTGGGCCGCTTGCGAAGCCCGCTTTTGCAAGGACGGGACAGGATGGACACCATCGTTGTTGGGATCGACGTCTCCAAGGATCGCCTTGACGTGCATATCCGACCGGGCGGCGATGCCTTCGCCGTCCCGCGGGACGGCGAAGGCATCGCCGCCTTGGCCGCCCGCCTTGCCCCGTTGCGGCCGGGTCTGGTCGGTCTCGAAGCGACTGGCGGCTTCGAGACGGTGGTGGCGGCGGGGCTCGCCAGCGCCGGCTTGCCGGTGGTGGTGGTCAACCCGGCCCAGGTGCGGGCCTTCGGCCGCGCGCTCGGCCGCCGCGCCAAGACCGACCCGATCGACGCGGCGGTCATCGCCCATTTCATCGAAGCGACCGGCCCGGTCGCGCGGCCGCTGCCAAGTGAAGAGGCTCAGTTGCTTGCCGATCTGGTGGCCCGGCGGCGCCAGATCGTGGCGATGATCAGCGCCGAACGCCAGCGCGAGAAGCGCGCGCCCGCTCGCGTACGCAAGAGCATCGCCCGCCTGCTCAAGGCGCTTGAGCGCGAACTCGCCAGCCTCGATGGCGATATCGACACGGCGGTGCGCGGCTCGCCGGCCTGGCGCGAAGCCGAAGACCTGCTCGCCTCGGTGCCTGGCGTCGGCAAGGTGGTCGCCCGAACCCTGGTGGCCGAGCTGCCGGAACTCGGCACGCTGGACCGCCGCCAGATCGCAGCCCTGGCCGGGCTGGCGCCATTCACCCGCCAGTCAGGCCAATGGCGCGGCAAGAGCTTCATCGGCGGCGGCCGCGCCGCCCCGCGCGCCGCTCTCTACATCGCAGCCATGGTCGCCGCCCGCTTCAACCCCACACTCAAGCAGTTCCGCGACCGCCTCGTCCAAGCCGGCAAACCCAAGATCGTCGCCATCGTCGCAACCGCGCGAAAGCTCCTCACCATCCTCAACGCAATCCTCAGGGACAAGACCCCGTGGAACCCACAAAACGCTTGACCAGAAAGACAGTCGCTCCCCCCG
>JADLHF010000205.1 GCA_020848935.1 Acetobacteraceae bacterium | reverse complement strand
GCAGATACGAGAAATCTGCGTTGCAGTCAGCCAGAACTGATCGGACATGGCGGGGACCTCCCGCCATCTCCAGAATCACACTCAAACGAGCCGCAGCAACAGATTTATTGGGTCCTGAGCCTAGTGCACTGACGCATGTTGCACCATCCGAGTGAGTCAGTGCACTAACCACGGTCCCACCCCGGCTGTCACGATGAGTCCGCGCCCCCGATGATTCCCACCAGCAACCTCGCCCACCTCCTCCTGCAATCGGCGCGCCGCTTTCCCGATCGTGCCGGCCTGATCCGTCATGGCGGCGAAATCGCGTGGCGAACCCTCGCCGAGCGGGTGAGCCGCGCCGCGGCCGGCCTTGCCGCCAGGGGCCTGCGCCATGGCGACCGCGTGCTGGTCCACAGCCGCAACTCGCAGGCGATGTTCGAGACGATGTGGGCGGCCTGGATGCTGGGCGCCGTCTGGGTGCCGACGAATTTCCGCCTGACCCCCGCCGAGGTGGCCTATCTGGCCCGATCCTGCGCCGCCACGGCGCAGCTGTTCGAGGCCGGCTTTACCGACCACGCGGCGGCCGCGCGCGAGGCCAACCGGGCCGCCACGCTGCACTGCGACCTCGGCGATGGCTGGGAGTCGCTGTGCGCCCACGCCACGCCGCTCGACCATCCCGCCGACGTTGGCCGCGACCATCCGTGCTGGTTCTTCTACACGTCGGGCACCACCGGCCGCCCGAAGGCCGCCGTGCTGACGCATGGCCAGATGGAATTCGTCGTCACCAGCCATCTGTGCGACCTGATGCCGGGGACCACCGAGCGCGACGTCTGCCTGGTTGTCGCGCCGCTGAGCCATGGTGCGGGCATCCACGCCCTGGCCCAGGTGGCCAGGGGGGCGGCCAGCGTGCTGATGCCCGGCGAGACGCTCGACGTGCCGGAGGCCTGGCGCCTGGTGGAGGCCCACCGGGTCAGCAACATGTTCACCGTGCCGACCATCCTGGCCATGCTGACCCGCGATGCCGCGGTGGACGCGCACGACCATTCCAGCCTGCGCCACGTCATCTATGCCGGGGCGCCGATGTACCGTGCGGACGAGGTCCATGCGCTGAAGAAGCTCGGCCCCGTCCTGGTGCAGTATTTCGGCCTCGGCGAAGTCACCGGCAACATCACCGTGCTGCCGCCGCACCTGCATAGCATCGGGGACGACCCGGCCTTTCCGATCGGCTCGGTCGGCCATCCCCGCACCGGCATCGATATCGCCATCCTCGATGCCGCCAACCACCGCCTGCCGGCCGGGGAGACCGGCGAGATCTGCGTGCGCGGCCCCGCCGTCTTCGCCGGCTACCACGAAGACCCCGCGGCCACGGCAAAGGCCTTCGCCGGCGGCTGGTTCCATACCGGCGACCTCGGCCATCTCGACGAGCGGGGATTTCTCTACATCACCGGCCGCGCCTCGGACATGTACATCTCCGGCGGCAGCAACGTGTATCCGCGCGAGATCGAGGAAGTCCTGCTTGGGCATCCCGCCATCGCGGAGGCCTGCGTGGTCGGCGTGCCGGACGAGCGCTGGGGCGAGGCGGGCATTGCCGTGCTGGTGCCGCGCCCCGGCGCCACCCCGGACGAGACCGCGCTGCGCGCGCTGCTTGGGGAAAAGCTTGCGCGCTACAAGCATCCCGCCCGTTTCGTCATCTGGCCGGAACTGCCGAAATCCGGCTACGGCAAGGTGGCCAAGCGCGAGGTCCGCCGCCTGTTGCTGGGCGGATAGCCCGGCGCCCTCAGCCCTTCACGGCGCCCGCCGTCAGCCCGGCCACGTAATGCTCCACGAAGAACGAGTAGATCACCGCCACCGGCACCGAGCCGAGCAGGGCCGCGGCCATCAGCTGCCCCCAGTAGAACACGTCGCCACGGATCAGTTCGGCGATCGCGCCCACCGGCACGGTGCGCACCGAGGTGTCGGTCAGGAAGATGAGCGCGTAGAGGAACTCGTTCTGCGCCAGGGTGAAGGCGAAGATGCCGGCCGAGATCAGCCCCGGCCCGCACAGCGGCAGGATCACCTTCACCATGGTCTGGATCCGCGTCGCCCCGTCGATGCGCGCCGCGTCCTCCAGGTCGCGCGGCACGGTCTTGAAATACCCCATCAGCAGCCAGGCGCAGAATGGCACCAGCAGGGTGGGATAGGTCAGCATCACCGAGGTCAGCGTGTCGCCCAGGTTGAGCCAGTTGATGATGTCGGCCATCGGGATGAACAGCAGCGGCTGCGGCACCAGGTAGGTCGCGGCCACGGTGAAGGCGATCAGCGTCGCCCCGGCGAAGCGCATGCGCGCCAGCGGATAGGCCAGCATCACCCCGAAGACCAGTGAAATGACCGTCGAGACCACCGCCACCAGCATGGTGTTCCAGGTCCATTGCAGGAAGCTGGTCTCCTGCAACAGGTCGACGTAATGCTTCAGCGTCGGGTGATGCACGATCAGCGGCATGTTGCGCGGATTGTACAGTTCACGGTTCGGCTTCAGCGAGGTCACCGCCATCCAGTAGAACGGGAACAGGGTGAACACCACGTAGAACGCCAGCGGCAGCCACAGGCGCAGCAGCGGCCGCAGGAAGCCCCGTCCCTCGACCATCAGCCTACCCTTCGCATGTAGATGGCCAGTGCCACCAGGATCAGGGCCAGCGGCGGCAGGATGGCCAGCGCGACCGCGGCTCCCAGGCCGAACTGGCCGCCGAGCATGGCGATGTCGAAGGCATAGGTGGCGAACAGATGCGTCGCGTTCGCCGGCCCGCCGCGGGTCAGCACGTAGATCAACTGGAAATCGGAGAAGGTGAAGATCACGGAGAACATGGTGACGATGAAGATCACCGGCTTGAGCAGCGGCAGGGTGATGTAGCGGAACCGGTTCCAGGTGCTGGCACCGTCGATCGTCGCCGCCTCGTGCAGTTCCGCCGGGATGGTCTGCAACCCCGCCAGCAGGGTGATGGCGTAGAACGGCAGGCCGCGCCAGGTGTTGATGATGATCACCGAGATCATCGCCAGGGTCGGGTTGCCCAGCCAGGCCGGGCCCGGCTTGTCGGCGCCGAACACGTTGATCATGGTCCAGTTCACCACGCTGAACGACGGGTCCAGGATCCACATCCAGGCGATGGTGGACAGCACCGTCGGCACGATGAACGGCAGCAGCAGGGCGGCGCGCACAAGGTTCTTCAGCGGAAACACCTGGTTCATCACCAGCGCCAGGCCGAGCCCGCCGACCGCCTTCAGCACGGTGGCGACGACCGTGTAGATCATCGTATTGGCGGCCACCCGCCAGAACACCGGGTCACCGGCGAGGGTGACGAAGTTGTCCAGCCCGACGAAGGTTCCGGCCTGCGCCACCGGGCGTTCCTGCAGGCTCAGGTAGATGCCGTAGCAGAACGGATAGCCGACCAGCGCCGCCAGGAACAGCAGCGGGGGCGTGACCATCAGCCAGGAGAAAATCCCCTCGCGCTCGAAGAACTCACGGTAGCGGCGGCGCCCGGCGACGGCGGCCGCCGGGCTGGACAGGCTCGCGCTTGTCGATGCCACGTCAGGACTGGCCGTAGATCTGCTTCAGCTGGGCCACCGCGTTGGCGATCACCTCCCTGGTCGAAGCCCCGGCGCAGGCCTTGGCGAACATGTCCACCACCACGTATTTGGCGACGCTCTGCGAGGTCTCGCGGCTGACCGGCGCCGGCCAGCCGGGCAGGTGGGCGGTGGCCAGCGAGTCGCGGTACGGCATGTAGCGCGGGTCGATGTTCCACATCGGGTCCGTGTCGAACGCCTTGAGGAACGGCGCGTAATAGGTGTCGGCCGAGGCCAGCCAGCCGCGCAGCTGCTTCGGGTTCATCAGCCAGCGCAGGAAGTCCTTCGCCGCCGCCTGGTTCTTGCTGTGGGTGAAGATCGAGTGGCTCCATGGCGCCAGGATGTGGAACCGCCCCTTCGGCCCCGCCGGGTTCTGGGCGTGGGCGATCATCTTGGCCATGTCGGGGAAGTCGTTCTTGGCGAACCACAGGATCGAGGCGGCGTTGTTGGTGCAGGAGATCTGCTCGGACAGGAACGACTTGTTGTTGTTCGGGTCGGTCCAGCCCAGCACTTCCTCGTTCATCGTGTCCTTGAACAGGCGGCGGCAGTAATCCACCGCGGCCGCGGTCTCGCTGCTGTCGAGCACGATGGTCTTGCCGTCGGGCAGCACCTCGGCGGCGCCATAGGACCACAGCAGCGGATACAGCCAGCCATGGTTGTCGCCGAAGCCGTGGCCGAGTTCGAAGCCCAGCGGCGTGCCCTTGACCTTCAGCTTCACCCCGGCGGCGTACAGCTCCTCCCACGTGTCGGGGAAGGCGTTGATGCCGGCCGCCTTGAACATGTCGGTGCGCCAGACCATCAGCTGGCCGACATTGCCGAACGGCACCGCCTTCCACTTGCCATCGACGACCACGGCCTCCTTCACCGAATCGGTCCAGCCGCCGTTGAGGCGGCCGGCCTCCTCGGCGATGTCGGAGACGTCGATGTATTTCTCGTTGTACAGGTACGGCCAGTTGAAGAAGTTCAGCGTGATGTCAGGGCCCTGGCCAGTCTCGGCGGCCGTCGTCACCCGGGTCTGCAGGCTGCCGACGCTGAGCAGTTCGTAGCGCAGCTTGTTGCCGGACTCCTTCTCATAGGCCGGCACCAGGGTTTTCTGCATATAGGTGTCGTACGCCTTGATGAACGAGCTTTCGTGCATGAAGGTCAGCGTGACGCCGGCGGCGGCGGCGCCGCGCGGCAGGCCGAGCCCGCCCACCCCCGCCGCGGCGGCGAGGCGAAACAGGTCGCGGCGCGACGGCACATTCGGTGAAGTCTTGATCACGCTCATCGGCTTCTCCCATTTTCGCGCCGTTGGCAGGCGTCCCGCCCGGCACAATTCTTGTTCGGCGCATTTTCGGTTCGGCGCGTATCCCTTTCGGTGCGACAACGCTGCCCCCAGCGTCCGTGTCCAGCACGCTACCGGCTGGATTGCCGCCGGTGCAAGGAAAACGGCGGGTGGCCTTGCCTTCCCGCCGCCAGCCCCACAGGATTGCGCCATGACCCAGACCCTGTTGCCCGGCACGCTCCTCGGCCAGATCGGCGACCTCGCGCTTGCCAGCGGCGCGGTGCTGCCCAATGCCCGCCTCGCCTTCGTCACCTATGGCCGGTTGGCGCCGGGCGGGTGCAATGCGGTGCTGCTGACCCATGGCTATACCAGCAGCCACATGTTCGCCCATCCCGGCGGCGCCGTATCGTCGGAAGGGTCATGGGCCGACCTGGTCGGGCCCGGCAAGCCGATCGACACCGAGCGGTTCTTCGTCGTGTCGTCGAACATGCTCGGCTCCGCCTATGGCTCGACCGCGCCGATGAGCTTCAACCCCGCCACCGGCCGCGCCTATGGTCCGGATTTTCCGGCCTTGGCGCTGAGCGACATCGTCACGGCGCAGAAGAAGCTGCTCGACCTGCTCGGCGTGAAGCGCCTGGCGGCCGTCGTCGGCCCGTCCTATGGCGGGTTCCAGGCCTTCGCCTGGGGCATCACCTTTCCCGACTTCATGGACGGGTTGGTGCCGGCCGTCACCGCGCCGAGCCGCCCGGCCGATCGCGGGCCGGACGCGCTGGAGGCCCGCATGGCAAAGGATGCCAACTGGAATGGTGGCCATTACTATGAAAAGGGCGGCATCCGCGCCACCATGACGGCGATCCGCGAGGAGACGCTGCGCCGCTACGGCATCGAGGCCGAACTGGCTGGCGCCTTCCCCGAGAAGCCCGCCCGCGATGCCGAGATCCGCGCCCGCGCCGCAGCCTGGGCCGATGCCTTCGACGGGCATTCCCTGCTGGTGCTCGGCCGCGTGCTGCAGGGCTGGGACGCCACGCCGCATTTCGCCGCGATCAAGGCGAAGCTGCTCTATGTCCTGTCGCGCACCGACGCGCTGTTTCCGCCCAGCCTGGCGCCCGGCGTGATGGCCGCGCTGAAGGCTGCCGGCGTGCGGGCGGAGTACGAGGAGATCGACAGCGCGCATGGCCATCTGGCCAGCGGCACCGATGCGCGGAAATGGGCACCCGCCTTGCGCCGCTTCATGGACTCCCTGCCGCGTCGTTGAAGCCGGACAAACGGGCGCGGCCGCCCGGGCTCGGGTCGGGCGGCCTGGCGTTCGAGCGATGCCGTTCGGGCGCGGTGTCGCCGCCGCATGGGCCATCGCATGCCGCGGAAATGGCCGCCCGGCTTGCGCCGGACGGCCTGCTCCGTGCCGATACCCGCGAGGGAATCAGCCGCGGCGGCGACGCAGGGCGCCGAGGCCGATCAGACCGGCGCCCAACAGCGCCATGCTGGCCGGTTCCGGGACCTGGTTGGTCACCACCAGGATCTTGTTGCCAATCGCGTCGGCATAACCCTGGGCGTTGTTGACCCCGATGTAGAAGCCCTGGGTCGGGAAGTTGTACGGAACCGTGTCGTCGCACGGCCCGGGGAAGCAGACGCTGTTCTTCAGATAGGTGGCCGACGAGGCCGACACGCCGATGCCCTCGATGCTGATGTTGTCCACACCGGCCTGGCCCGCTGCGGTGCCCTTGAGGATCGCCAGGGCGGCGTTCGCGCAGGCCTGGGCCACAGGCGTGCTTCCGGCGGGCCCGCTGATGCAATAGTTCGGATCGCCGTCGGTTGCGAAATTCAGGTATGATTTGCCAGCCGCGGAGAAGCCCGGCGCACCGATCAGGGCATTGTTCATCGTCACGAACGCCTGTTGATAGTTTGTGCTGCCGCCGGGTTGTGTCATGGCGGAAATCGTATTGGCAACGGTGACCGCCGACGCACCGGTGATCAAGGTGGGCGCGACCTCGACCGACGCGCTGGTGCCGAACTTGACCACCGTGACCTGGTACTGGTCCGGGCCCGCGGTCGGAATCGAGCCGATCGCAGTGGCCAGGCCCTGCCTGATGATGTTCCAGTCGGGTCCGGTGATGCTGCCGGAGCCGTCGAGGATGAAGCCCAGTTGGATCAGTTCCGCCCGGGCCGGGCTCGGCGCAGCGACCACGGCGCCCATTCCGAGCGCGACAACG
>JADLHF010000204.1 GCA_020848935.1 Acetobacteraceae bacterium | reverse complement strand
CGGGCCTCGATTCTAGAAGTCGATGCAGCGGCCGTTCTTTTCCCAATCCCCGTAACGGGTGGGATCAAGGCCGCTTTTGCGTCCGCCGATTTCCTGAACCTTGGGCGCCCCTTCGGGCGGGGTGGGATCGGGGGCAGTCGGGGCTTGCGGCCGGACGGTGCCCGGCTTGGGTTTCGGTTCGCTCATGGCCAGCACTATACCGGGTGGCGATGTGGAATGCGATCCGGGCGCCGGCCCCTGACCGTGCCCGGCCCCTGACCGTGCCCGGTCTGACTGGTCCGCTTGAAGGCGAACGCGATCTTCTTACTTCTAGTGGGCCAATCAAGGAGGCCCCGCACCGATGAACTATCTTCGCACCGCAATTCTACTGGCGGCCCTGACCGCGTTGTTCATGGGGGTCGGCTTCATGCTGGGCGGCCGGCAGGGGATGGTCATCGCCCTTGTCGTCGCGGCGGGGATGAACCTGTTCGCCTACTGGAATTCGGACAAGATGGTCCTTCGCATGCATGGCGCGCGCGAGGTGACCCGCGCCGAGGCGCCCGACCTGTATGGCATCGTCGAACAGTTGGCGTCCCGGGCCGAGATACCGATGCCGCGCGTCTATGTGATCGAAAGCGCCCAGCCCAACGCCTTCGCCACCGGCCGCGATCCGCAACACGCGGCGGTCGCGGCCAGTACCGGCCTGCTCGCGAACATGAGCCACGAAGAGGTGGCGGGGGTGATGGCGCACGAGCTTGCGCATATCAAGAACCGCGACACGCTGATCATGACGATCACCGCGACGATCGCCGGCGCCATCGCGATGCTCGCCAACTTCGCCATGTTCTTCGGCGGCTCGAGCCACAACAGCGACGGCGGGCGCAGCAATCCGCTCGGCCTGATCGGGACCATCGCCATCATGATCCTGGCGCCGATCGGGGCGATGCTGGTGCAGATGGCGATCTCGCGCGGCCGCGAGTACGAAGCCGACCGCATCGGCGCCGAGCTTACCGGCCGGCCCCTGTGGCTTGCCTCGGCGCTCGAAACCCTCGATCGCGCCGCCGGCCGGATCCGCAATGATGCGGCCGAGGCCAACCCGGCCACGGCCCACATGTTCATCATCAATCCCCTGCATGGCGAGCGGATGGACAACCTGTTCTCGACTCATCCGCGCACCGAAAACCGCATCCGCCGTCTGCGCGCGATGAGTGGCGCGGTCGGCCCGTGGGGTTGACACCCAGAGCTGTTGTGCCGCCGGCCGACATCCGGCCCGCCGCCCCGTCGCCCTCGACCCGGAATGTGGCGGGGATGGGGGCACGGATGGTTGCGCTCGACATCCTTGGCGCGGTTCTCGACCGGCGGGTGCCCCTTGATGACGCATTCAACGGCCATGCCGAGGCTGGACTGCTCGATTCCCGCGATCGCGCCTTTGCCCGGCTGCTGGTGGCAACCGCCTTGCGCCACTGGGGCGAGATCGATTGCCTGGTCGACCAGTCGCTCGAACGGCCGATGCCGCGTCATGCCGCCGCGGCGCGAATCGCCATCGCGCTTGGCATCACCCAGCTTCTGATGCTTGGAACGAAACCTCATGCGGCGGTGAACAGCACCGTGACCCTGGTGAGGCTGGCCGGGCATCCGCGCCTGGCCGGGCTGGCAAATGCCGTTCTGCGGCGTATCGCGCGGGCGGGCGAGGCGTCGCGGGCGAAGCTGGACGCGCCGCGTCTCAACACGCCGGACTGGTTGTGGCAGGGCTGGAGCCGCGCCTATGGCGAGGCCGTGGCGCGCCGCATCGCGGCGGTCCATGCCGCCGAACCGCCGCTCGATCTCAGCGTGAAAGGCCGGTCGAACGCCGCGGGATGGGCCGAACGGCTGGGGGCGGGGTTGCTTCCGACCGGCAGCCTGCGCTTGCCGCCTGGTGCCCATGACGTGGCCGCCCTGCCCGGTTATGCGGATGGCGCCTGGTGGGTGCAGGATGCGGCGGCAGCGCTGCCCGGGCAGATCCTGCTGGCCGCCCTGCCCGATGGCGGCCGCGGCTGCACCATCATCGATCTGTGCGCGGCGCCCGGCGGCAAAAGCGCGCAGCTTGCGGCGGCCGGTGCCACGGTGATCGCGGTCGATCGTTCGGCGGCGCGGCTTCGAATCCTGGATGCGAACGCGCGGCGCCTGGGCTTTGCCATGTGTGCCGTCGATGCCGATGCCCGCAACTGGCGTCCCGATCGTGCCGCGGCGGCGGTCCTGCTGGATGCGCCCTGCAGCGCCACCGGCACCATCCGCCGCCACCCCGACGTGCCGTGGCTGAAACGGCGCGAGAATGTGCGCAGCCTGCTGCCGGTGCAGGCGGAACTGTTTTCGGCGGCCAGCGCGATGGTCGAACCGGGTGGCGTGCTGGTCTATTCGGTCTGCTCCCTGGAACCCGAAGAAGGCATCGCGCAGGCCGATCGCTTCCTGGCTTGCCATCCGGGCTGGCAGCGTGTGCCGATCCGGGCGGGCGAGATCGGCGGGCTTGCCGAGCTTCTCACCCCCGATGGTGATCTGCGCACCCTGCCCTGCCACATGGCCGAAGCCGGCGGCATGGACGGCTTCTTCGCCGTGCGCTTGCGAGCACCAGGGTAAGCTGATAGAGACGCGCCATGGGCCGCCAAATTCGAATCGCGCCCTCCATCCTGTCAGCGGACTTCGCCCGGCTGGGCGAAGAGGTCGAGGCGGTCACCGCCGCCGGTGCCGACTACATCCACGTTGACGTGATGGACGGGCACTTCGTGCCGAACATCACCGTCGGCCCTGCCGTCGTGAAGGCGCTGCGCGGCCGCACCGGGCTGCCGTTCGACGTCCACCTGATGATCTCGCCCGTCGATCCCTATGTGCCGCAATTCGCGGATGCCGGAGCCGATATCATCACCGTCCACCCGGAAGCCGGGCCGCATTTGCACCGCACCATCCAGCTTATCAAGGCGCTCGGCCGCAAGGCCGGGGTGTCGCTCAATCCGGCGACGCCGATCGAGGCGCTCGATCATGTGCTCGACAGCATCGACCTGATCCTGATCATGAGCGTCAATCCGGGCTTCGGCGGCCAGGCCTTCATCCCGTCGGCGCTCGCCAAGATCAAGGCGGCGCGGGCCCGCATCGCGGCGAGCGGGCGCCCGATCGAGCTTGAGGTCGATGGCGGCGTCACGGCCGACAATGCGGGAGCGATCATCGCGGCCGGCGCCGATGTGCTGGTGGCGGGCACCGCGACCTTTGCCGGCGGCGCCAAGGCCTATGCCGCTAACATCCGCCGTCTCCGCGGCGAACGGTGAACGGGCCCTCCGTCACCCTCTGGCGCGCGCCCTTCGGCTGGGCACTGGAAAATGTGGGCGCGGCGCTGGTGTCGCTGCCCTTCTATCGCGAGGCCCGGCATGTCACCTGGCCGTTCGCGGCCAAGCCCGCCCGCGCCCTCCTTGTCCAGCCGCCCGATCCCTGGCCAGGCGATTCCGCCCGCGGCGAGGACCACATGCGCGGCGAATTCCATTTCGCCGGGCTGATCGCGCAGGCCGGACCCGAGTGCCTGAAGGCACCCTACATCGTCACCCTGCCCGCCCCGCCCTGGAGCCCCGCCAATGCCGGTCCGTGCTGGCTTGCGGCCATGCATGGGTTCGCCTGGCTGGACGATCTGCGCGCGGTGGGCAGCGACGCCGCGAAACGGGCCGCGCGCGGTTATCTGGTGGGCTGGCTCAGGGCGCGCGGCCGTTATCCCGCCGTCGCGTGGCGCGCCGATGTTTCCGGACGGCGTCTTTCAAGCTGGATCACCCATTTCGAATTCCTGTGCGGCGGCATCGACGAAGCGTTCCGCTATTGGCTGAGCTACGAACTGATGGGCGAGGCGCGGCATCTGGCCCGCACGCGCATGTTCGCGCCGCCGGGTGCCGGGCGGTTCGCCGCGGTGAAGGGGCTGGTCTATGCCGCCTGCTGCCTGCCGGGGCGGCGCCATACGCTCGATCGCTGGCTCCGCGCCCTCGAGGCCGAGATCGACCGCCAGATCCTGCTCGATGGCGGCCACGTCGATCGCAACCCGTCGCTGCTGTTCGCGATCTTTCGCGACCTGGTCGATATCAGGATGCTGCTCTCCCGCGCCAAGCGCGACGCGCCGGCCAGGCTGAACGATGCCGCCGAGCGGATGGCGGCCATGCTGCGCCATCTGCGTCATGGCGATGGCGGCTTCGCGCTCTTCCATGGCGGCCGCGAGGAAGCGGGCTGGCTCATCGACATGGCGCTTGCCCGCGCCGATGTGGCGACCCGCCTCACGTTCCAATCGGGGGACAGCGGGTTTCAGCGCCTGGGCGCGGGCCGTACCACGGTGCTGGTGGATACGGGGCCGCCGCCGGCCGGACCGGGCGCCATGGCCCATGCGGGCAGCCTGAGCTTCGAGGCCAGCGTCGGCCGCCATCGCCTGATCACCAATGTGGGCGCAGCCGTCACCGACAACCGCGACTGGCTGCGGGCCGAGCGCGCCACCGCCGCCCATTCGACCCTCACTGTCGACGACGTGAATTCGTCCGAGATTCGCGATGCGGGCGGGATCTTCGGTGGGGCGGTTCTGGGCCGTCATCCGCGCCAGGTCGCCTGCCAGCGGCACGAAAGCGAAGACGGAATCTGGATCGACGCCAGCCACGACGGCTATGGGCCGCTCTTCGGCCTTCGGCACAGGCGCCGGCTGTTCCTGTCGTCCGATGGCAATGATCTGCGCGGCGAGGACGCGCTCGAACCGCTGAAGCCGCTGGCCAGGCGGGCCCGCCAGTTCGTCGTGCGCTTTCATCTCCATCCCCTGGTCAAGGCCTCGCTCGCCGAGGATCCGAACCAGGTCCTGCTGCGCTTGCCAAGCGGCGAGGGCTGGCGGCTTCGCAGCCGCGGCGGCCGCGTCAGCCTGGCCGAAAGTGTCTATCTGGGCCAGGCGGGACGCCGCCTGCCAAGCGAGCAGATCGTGATCGCGAACGAGATGCCGGCCGAGGGCAATGCCCCAGGCGCGACCCAGGTCCAATGGGCGCTGAAAAAGATCGAGGGAAGCTGAGGGTCTGGCCGAAGGGCAATCTGCGCCTGTCGCCCGCCTACAGCCGCCAGACGTGCAGTCCCTGGGGCACCGGCTGGTTGCGCCACATGCCTTTCAGGTCGGCGATCAGACCGCCCGGCGCCACCATGCGCCGGAACGCATCGGCCCCCAGCCTGGCATAGGCGGCGTGCGGCACCGCGCCCAGCAGGCAGTCATAGCCCGTGGCGGAGTCGAGATCGGCCAGCAGGTCGATGCCGTATTCCTCCTTCGCCTCGTGCGGGTCGGCCAGCGCGTCATGGACGTCCACCTTGCAGTTGCGCTCGGCAAGCGTGGTCACCAGATCGATCACCTTTGAATTGCGCAGGTCCGGCACGTTCTCCTTGAAGGTGAGGCCCAGCACCAGCACGCGGAGCGCGGCGCCGCTTGGCCGGCCCGTATAGCCGGGGCGCAGCTCCTTCAGCCTGTCCGCGATCTTGCGGGCCGCATAGGGGCCCATGCCATCGTTGATGCGCCGTCCCGCCAGGATGATCTCGGGATGGTGGCCGTGCTCTTGGGCCACATGGGCCAGATAGAACGGATCGACGCCGATGCAGTGCCCGCCCACCAGCCCGGGCGAGAAGTTGAGGAAGTTCCATTTGGTCGCGGATGCCGCGAGAACGTCATAGATCGAAACGCCCAGGCGCTCGAAGATCATCGTCACTTCGTTGATGAAGGCGATGTTGATGTCGCGCTGCGCGTTTTCGATCACCTTGGCGGCCTCGGCCGTCTTGATGTTGCGGGCGATGAACACGCCGCCGGTGGTCACCGCGCCATAGACGTCGGCCAGGGTCTTGGTCACCTCGGGCGTCTGGCCGGCCACCACCTTGGTGATCCGGTTCACGGTGTGCTCGCGGTCGCCCGGGTTGATGCGCTCCGGCGAATAGCCGAGGAAGAAATCGCTGCCCGCCGCAAGACCCGATGCCACCTCGAGCTCGGGCCCGCAGATGTCCTCGGTCACGCCGGGATAGACGGTGCTTTCGAACACCACGATGGCGCCCTTGCCCATCACCTTGCCGACCGTGCGGCAGGCGGCGCGCACGGCGCCCAGATCGGGGCGATTGCGTTCGTCCACCGGGGTCGGCACCGTGACGATGTAGACGTCATGGCCGCGGATGTCGTCGGTGCGGAAGCTGAGCGCCAGCCTGGACGCGGCCAGATCGGGCTTGTCGACCTCGCCGGTGCGGTCGATACCGGTCTTGAGCTCGGCCACCCGCTTCTCGTTGATATCGAACCCGGTGGTGGCGAATTTGCGGGCCAGCGCGACCGCCAGCGGGAGGCCGACATAGCCAAGGCCGATAACGGCGATGCGGGGCGACTTCGACATCAACATTCTTCCTGATAGGGGCGCGATGGCTGTATTCCCGCCCGGCTTCGCCTGTCAACCGGCGTGTCCGGCCGGACGGGGCCGCACTCTACCCCCATAACCCCTTAAAACTCGGGAAAGACGCCCCTGAAGGAATACCGCCCTGGTCGCGGTGGCAGCTATCCAAGCCGGAAGGCCATGCTCTATAAGCGGCGCATGTCCTGGTCGCTGACCGTCGGCGTCTTCCTCGCGGTGTTGATCGCCGCCGGGGCGGGAACGGCCGCCGCCCGCGCGTGGCTTCGCCGGCGGGCCATTCTCGACCACCCCAACGAACGCTCGAGCCACGGGGTTCCCACCCCCCGGGGTGGAGGGATCGCGATGGTGCCGGCCCTGCTGGCCGGCTGGGCCGGGCTCGCGGTTTTCGGCCAGCCACCCGCGCCATCGCCATGGCCCGCCCTCGGGGTGGTGATGGGCGCCGCCCTTCTTCTTGCGGGCCTTTCCTGGATCGACGATCGGCGCGGCCTTTCGCCGTTTCCGCGTCTGTTCGCCCAGGTCGTCGCGGCCGGGGTGGGGGTTGCCGTCCTGCCGGCCGATGCGCCGGTGTTCCAGGGGCTGTTGCCGCCGCTTCTCGACCGTTTCGCGGCGTGGGTCGTCTGGGTCTGGTTCGTCAATCTTTTCAACTTCATGGATGGGATCGACGGGCTGGCTGGCAGCGAGGCTGCCTTCATTGGCGCCGGGCTTGCCCTGGTGCTTTGGGCCGGAAACGCGGCCGGGGGCGGTGGCTTGGCCGCCCTGGCGCTTCTGGTCGCGGCGGCGGCGCTCGGGTTCCTTTGGTGGAACTGGCATCCGGCCCGCATCTTCATGGGCGACGTGGGCAGCGTGCCGCTTGGCTATCTGATCGGTTGGCTTCTTTTGCGGGCGGCGGCCGACGGCGCCTGGGCCGCCGCCCTGATCCTGCCGCTCTATTTTCTGGCCGATGCCACCATCACGCTGGCGCGAAGGCTTGCCGGCGGCCACATGCCATGGCAGGCGCACCGGACCCATTTCTACCAGCGGGCGCTTTTGCGCGGCCTTGGCCATGCCGACGTGGTCCGGCGGGTCGTCATCGCGAACATGGCGTTCTTGGGCCTTGCCCTGGTGGGTGATGCCGGTTATCCGGCTTATGCGTTGGGCGGGGCGGTGGCGGTGGTGGGCCTTCTGCTTGTGTCGCTCGGCCGGGGCGCGAAGGGAACGGGATGACAAGCGAAGCCGAATTGCCGGCGGAACGGGGGGGCCTGGATGCGCTTTGACGTGCTCCGCCCGCCGCGTGCCCGCGCCGCGTTCGTCCATGACGTGGTCATGGCGGCGCTGTCGTTCGTCATCTCGCTCTATCTGCGGCTGGGCGACGACCTGTTCGTCCAGATTCCGCCCGCCACGATGCTGAAGGGGATGGCGATGTTCACTCTCATCGCCGCGCCGGTCTTCCTGGCCGCCGGCCTCTATCGCGGCATCTGGCGCTATGCGTCGATGCACGACCTGACCGCCATCACGCGCGCCGTCACGGTCACGATCCTGGTGTTTGTCCTGGCGCTGTTCCTCACCACCCGGCTCGAGGGCTTTCCGCGCTCGACCTTCATCATCAACGGCGTCGTGCTGATCCTGCTGCTGGGCGGCTCGCGCTTCGCCTATCGCCTTTACAAGGACCGCAACCTTGGCCATGTGCTGGAACGCACCATCGAGCGGCGTGTGCCGGTCCTGCTGGTCGGCGCCGGGGACGAGGCGGAAACCTTCATCCGCTCGGTCATGCGCAATCCGGCCGCCGCCTATCGGGTGGTGGGGATCGTCGACGAGAAGGGCCGCCGGGTCGGGCGCAGCATTCACGAAATCCCCGTTCTGGGCACCATCGACGAGCTTGACACGGTGATCGATCGGCTGCGGCGTCGCGATGACATGCCGCAGCGTCTTGTGATCGCCAAGGATCGCCTGGAACCGAACATGGTGCGCAACCTGCTGGATCGCGCCGATGCGCTGGGGCTTACGGTCGCGCGCATGCCGCGCCTCACGGCGCTTCGCGCCGAGGGCAGCCGGCCCATCGAAATCCGGCCGATCGCGCTCGAGGATGTGCTGGGCCGGCCGCAGGCCGTGCTTGACCGGGACGGCATGGCGGCCCTTGTCAGGGGTCGGCGGGTGCTGGTGACGGGTGCCGGTGGCACCATCGGTGGCGAGCTTGCGCGGCAGACGGCGGCGCTTGGCCCATCGCGCCTGACGCTGCTCGAATCATCGGAATTCAATCTCTATGCGATCGATGGCGATATTGCCGAGGCGAACCCCGAGGTGGCGCGCGCCAGCGTGATCGGCGACGTGCGCGATGCGGATTTCATCCGCGCCGTCCTTGCCCGCGAGCGGCCGGAAATCGTGTTCCATGCCGCCGCCCTGAAGCACGTGCCGATCGTCGAAGTGAACCCGGACGAGGGCGTGCTCACCAACGCCATCGGCACCCGCAACGTGGCCGACGCCTGCCGCTCGACCGGTGTTGCCTGCATGGTGATGATCTCGACCGACAAGGCGGTCAACCCGCCCAACGTGATGGGGGCGACCAAGCGCCTGGCCGAAGCCTATTG
>JADLHF010000203.1 GCA_020848935.1 Acetobacteraceae bacterium | reverse complement strand
TAGGCGTCGGACAGCAACTCCACGATGCGGCAGTCGCGCGGCGCGAACACCAGGTTGACGAGCCCCGCGCCGTGCGGCGCCACCACCAGTTCGGCGTCGGCGAACAGCGCCGCCTGTCCCGCCAGGCCCAACCCCTCCAGCGCCACCGCCTCCACCCCGAAGCGGGCGAGCGCGGCGATCACCTCGCCTTCATTGGCCAGCACGCGGTTGCTGGCGCCGCGCCGGTCGATATACAGCCGCCGCCGTGGACCAAGCGCGCCCGGCGGGACCAGGGCGGCCAGCCAGGAGACCAACCGCGGATGCGGCTGGAACATCGCCGCCATCGCCCAGGGCACCACCAGCCGGTCGCACTGGAACACATCCTGCGGCCCCACCATCCGCACCTCCCGCGCGCGCAGGACGCCGCTGCGCGCCAGGGTCTCGGCGGCCACCGCCACCGGGCTGGCCGGCACCAGCACGCCGCGGCACCGCGCCAGCAGCGCGGCATCGGCGGCCGCCAGCCGGCCGATTCCATCGACCATCCAGTGATAGAAATTCCAGTGCCCGCCGCCCAGCAGGCTCAGCCAACGCCCCTCCAGGCGCTCAGGCGCGCCGGCGCTGAACAGCGAAACCCCGTCCGGCTGGTCGGCGAACCACTGCCGGCCGGGCTCGCAATGCGCCAGCGTGTCCTGCACCACCGCGCCGCCGGCCAGCACGATGCCGCCGTCGCCGAACAGCGTGACGTCCTCGAACACGCAGGTCCACGGCGTGACGGTGGCGAAATCCGGCGCGTCCCAGTGCCCGTCCGGCGGATACTCGCTCAGCGTCAGGCGCGCCAGCATGTGCCGTCCGGTGGGCGGGGCCGGCAGGGCGATGGTCTGCGCCAGCCCGGTGGCGATGCTGCCGGCGTGGCGCGGACCCGTGCCAGCAGCGGCATCGTTCAACAGGTCGATCAGCGCGCGGCGCGGATAGGGGCCGTGGACCGCGATGCCCTCGCCCGCCGGCGCCGTCGCGCTCACGGTGTCATCAGATGCGCCGGGTCCGGCTGCTTCTCGCCGCGCTCGATCGCCTGCACCAGCTCGGTCAACCGCACATGCGCGCCGGCCGGGCGGCCGATCTCCGCCCCCTTCTCGGCCACGAAGCCGTTCATGAAGGCGATCTCGGTGCGCCGGCCCTTCAGCATGTCCTGCCCCATCGACGGGCGCTGCAGATTGCTGCGCGCCGCCGCATTGGTGCCGGCGAGCATCAGCGCCTCCACCTCGGCCAGCGCGCCCACATCGCCCTCGCTGGCCAGCGCCAGCTTCTCCGGCGGCAGCTTGCCGATATTCTCCAGCTGGTAGCCCAGCGCCTGGCCGATGCGCACCGCCTCGCCGCCAAGACGGATGGAGAAGCGGCGGATGGCATCATGCTGGTCGATCTCGTTGCCGCCCAACCCGGTGGCGGCCGAGACGCCGTTGCGCATGCCGTTCAGGCACAGCTTCGACCAGCGCTCACCCCACAGATTGGTGGTGACCTTCACGCTGTCGATGCCGGCGATCATCTCCGCGATCGCCTCGGCACGCGCGGTGACGCGGCCATGCACCTCGCCGACGCGGAACACCGTGTGGTTGGCGCCGCCTTTCGGCACGGTGCGGCGGATATGCCCGGCCTCGAACATGTCCACCGAGATGGCGGCGGCAATGCAGCCTAGCACCCTGCCCCAGCCGACGATGTTGGCGATACGTTCCTCGTTGATGCAATTCTGCAAGGACACCATGTAGCCGCCGGGGGCCAGGTACTGGCGCATCATCATCGCCGCCCATTCGGTGTCGTACGACTTCACCGAGATGAAGCAGATGTCGATCGGCCGCTGCTTGCTGAAGTCCTGCACCTGGGTCAGATGCAGGATCGGCGGGTGCGCGGTGACGTTCTCCGCCTCGGTCATGCCGGTCAGCACCAGCCCGTTCGCCCGCACCGCCGCCACGTGCTCCGGCCAGGCATCGATCAGGGTCACGTCGTGGCCCATGCGATGCAGGTGCCCGCCGACATAGCCGCCGACGGCGCCCGCGCCCATGAAGGCAATGCGTGGTTTCATGCTCGATCGCTCCTGTCCGCCGGTTTGCGGCAGACTACGCCGGCCATGCGCGGGTGCAAGCCACCGCATCCGCCCATGCCGCGCGCAGCGCCCGGCCGGCGGCGGCCAGGCGGGTGGCAATGCCGCCGCCGCGCCGCGGCCCGGGCGGGGATGCCGCCGCCGCCGGCGCGGTTGCCGTGGGCGCGGTGACACGGTCGATCGCCGCGCGAATGCGCGCGCGTGCCCGGTGCAGCATCACCCGCTGGTTCTCCGGCGTGATCTGCAACAGCGCACAGATCTCCTCGCCCGGCCGATCCTCCATGTCGCGCAGGATGATCACCGCTCTCTGCCCGGCGGGCAGCAACTCGATCGCGTCCTGCACGTGCTGCCAGAGCTGGCGGCCGGCGACCACGCGCTCGGGGTCCAGCTCGTCCCACAGCCGCGGCGCCTCGGCCCAGTGGCCGTTGTCGCGGAATGCCGCGGCCGGCACCGCCCGCTCCTCACCCTGCGATCCGTCCAGCACCGAAGGCAGGGCGACCGTGCGGCGCTCCCGGCCGATGCGGGTGCGGGCCCGGTTGATCGCGATGGTGTAGATCCAGGAGGCGAGCGAGGATCGGCCCTCGAATCCGCCGATGTTGTTGAACACGGCGATCCAGGTGTCCTGCACCACCTCCTCCGCCTGCGCCCGGCTGCCGATCACCCCGCTGGCCACGCCCACCAGCATGCCGTGGAAGCGCCGAACCAGGCGGCGATAGGCGGCCTCCTCGCCGCGGCGCAGGCGTTCAAGGAATTCCGGGCTGTCGAATACGCCGTCATCCATGCTTGATCCGGCCCCTGCATGCGGCAATGCTGTACCAGATAACCGACCCGCGTGTAACGCCGTGCACCGCCGGTGGTCCAGTTGTGATGGGGCGATGATCGTCGTCCGCGAAGGAGGCTGGCGTGCTCAGGTGCCGCGACGTGACCGAACTGGCGTCGGACCTGCTCGAAGGTGGATTGCCGTTGCGCGCGCGCTTGGTCCTGCGGCTGCACCTGGCCCTGTGCTCGATGTGCCGCGCCTACGTGGATCAGTTGCGCAAGACTCGCGCCCTGCTCGGCCGAAGCCGCTTCAGCCCGCCGGACCCGGCCACCGAGGATGCGCTGATCGCGCGCATGACCGGGCGCGGCGACGACTGAACCGGCGTTCCAATTCGCCACCCGGTTGGTAAGCTCGCCCCGGGACTGCTGGGGGACGAGACATGAAGATCACCGCGATACGCATCCGCAAGCTGCGCGGCACGATGGCGACGAAAGGGCGCCTTTGGGAAGACCGCCTGGTCCGGCCGATCGACATCTACGAGGAATACCGCGGCACCCAGCGGCGCGACGAGAACGAAGGCGGCCTCCAGCTCGACGACCACCGCTTCCAGATCGACGCCTGCTTCCTGCAGATCGACACCGATGACGGCGTGTGCGGCATCGCCGGGCCGATCAGCGAGGCGGTCGGCAGCATCGTCGCGCGCAGCCTGCGCCGCATCGTGATGGGGAAGGACCCGATCGCCCACGAGATGCTGTGGGACCAGATGCACCGCATCATGGTGCATGGCCGCCAGGGCGACGCGATGCTGGCGATCTCAGCGATGGATTGCGCGCTGTGGGACCTCAAGGGCCGCTGGCTGAACGTGCCGGTCTGCAAGCTGCTCGGCGGACCCACGCGGGATGCCATGCCGGCCTACATCTCCACTCTCGGCTTCGACGTCCAGGATCCGGCGCGGGTGCGGGCGCGGGCCATCGCGTTCAAGGAACAGGGCTACCAGGCGCAGAAATGGTTCTTTCGTCACGGCCCGATGAGCGGGCATGACGGCATGAAGAAGAACGTCGAACTGGTGCGCACGGTGCGCGCGGCCGTCGGCGATGACTACGACATCATGTTCGACTGCTGGCAGTCGATGAACGCGCCCTACGTGATCGAACTCGCCGAGCGGATCGCCGAATACCGCCCGCGCTGGCTGGAGGAATGCGCCATGCCCGACCGCATCGACAGCTACCGCGCGATCAAGGACAAGACGAACATTCCCCTCTCGGGGGCGGAGCATGAATACACCCGCTGGGGGTTCAAGCGGTTCATCGATGCCCGCGCGCTGGATGTGCTGCAACCCGACATCTACTGGTGCGGCGGGCTGTCCGAGACGCTGAAGATCACCGCCATGGCCACCGCCGCCGACCTGGTGGTGATTCCGCACGGGCATTCCACCCCGGCCGGCATCCATTTCTCGCTGGCACAGTCGCCGATCCATACGCCGTACCAGGAATACCTGGAGAAATGGAACGCCATCCACCAGCACTTCCTGCTGCACCCCGTGCATCCCGTGGACGGGCTGATCCGGTGCAACGACCAGCCGGGGCTGGGCATGGATCTGGACCCCGCCAGGATCGAGGCGGAGACGGAGGTTTTTGGTGCTTGAAGCAAGATGTTCTTTTTTGAAAAAAAGAACCAAAAAACTTCTATCCGTTGGAGTGTGGACTACGTGATGAACAACAATCGAACTGTCGTGGCGCCATCCGGCGACGATGCGGCGCTGGCCGAACGGCTGGTGGCGCGGTTCTTCCGCTACCTGGCCGTGACCAGCCAAAGCGATCCGCGGGCCACCACCGTGCCCAGCACGCCGGGGCAGTGGGACATGGTGCGGCTGCTGAAGGGCGAGTTGGAGGCGATGGGCCTGCGTGACGTGCATCTGGACGAACATGCCTGCCTGACCGCGCGGCTGCCGGCGACGGTGGCGGGCGCGCCGCGGATCGGATTCTGTGCCCATGTGGATACGGTGGATGTCGGCCTGTCGCCCGACGTGAAGCCGCGGCGGGTGTTCTTCGATGGCGGCGATATCTGCCTGAATCCGGGGCAGGATATCTGGATGCGGGTGGGCGAGCATCCGGAGTTCCTGCCCTATGTGAACCAGGAACTGCTGGTGACCGACGGGACCAGCGTGCTGGGGGCGGACAACAAGGCGGCGGTGACCATCGTGATGGACCTGCTGGCGCAACTGATGCGCGAGCGGCCGGCGCATGGCGAGGTGGTGGTGGCCTTCGTGCCCGACGAGGAGATCGGGCTGCGCGGGGCGAAGGTGGTGGACCTGAAGCGCTTCGCCGTCGATTTCGCCTATACGATCGACAGTTGCGAGGTGGGGGAATTCATCTTCGAGACCTTCAATGCCGCCGCGGCCACGGTGGAGATCGAGGGGGTGACGGCGCATCCGATCAACGCCAAGGGGGTGATGGTCAATCCCGTGCTGGTGGCCGCCGACCTGATCACCCGGTTCGATCCGCTGGATACGCCGGAGCATACCGAGGGGCGGGAGGGGTATTGCTACGTCACGTCCATGGCCAACAATTCCGCGACCGCCACGGTGAAGATCAATCTGCGCGACTTCGAACGCGCGGGGCTGGAGGCGCGCAAGGCGAAGGTGCTGGCGCATGTCGCGGCGACGCAGGCGAAGTTTCCGCGGGCGAAGCTGACGGTCGGCATCGAGGATACCTATGCCAATATCGCCGAGAGCCTGGGCAATGACCGGCGCTGCCTGGAGCTGATGGAGCGTGGGTTCAAGGAACTGGGGATCGCGCCGCGGATCTTTCCGCTGCGGGGCGGCACCGATGGCTCGGCGCTGTCGGCGCGGGGGGTGCCGACGCCGAACTATTTCACCGGCGGGTTCAACTTCCATTCGCGCTTCGAGTGCCTGCCGGTGCCGGCGTTCCTGTTGGCGTATCGGTTGACGGATCGGCTGGTGCGTTTGGCGGCGGGGGGGTAGGATTAGGAATGGATATCACCAAGGACATTCAGCCGATGTCCACCCTGCGCACCCGCGCGCCGGAAGTGCTGGCGCATCTGCGCGCCACGGGGCGGCCAGTGGTGCTGACGGTGGACGGCAAGGCGGCGGCAGTGATCCAGGATGCCGAGTCGTACCAGCTTCTGCTGGACGTCGCGGCGCGCGCCAGTGCCGAGGAAGGCATCCGGCAGGGGCTGGAAGACGCCAGCGCCGGACGGACGCGGAATGCGGCGGCGGTGTTCGCGGAGCTGCGCGCGGTTCGTGCCGTTTCGCGTTGAGCTGACCGAGCGGGCGGTCCGCGATCTGTCGGCAATTCACGCCTTCATCCTGGCGCGGCATGTCGGGCGGGCGGCGGCGTGGTTCGACGGGCTGGAGCGGCGGATTGCCGACCTGGCCGCGTTGCCGGAACGTGGGACAGCGGTGCCGGAGCAGCCCGCGTTGCGACAGGTGCTGTACGGACGGCGACCCCATGTGTATCGGGTGATCTACCGGGTCGACGCGGCTGAACAAGCGGTGCTGGTGATCCATATACGCCATGGTGCCAGGGCTCGCGCGCCGCTTTGATCGGGCGGAAAACGAAAACCGGGGCACCCCAAGGGATGCCCCGGTCGGTCTGGTCAGGTGGGCCAGGTCAGGCGGGTTCGAAGCAGGGAACCTTGTTGGCCTCGGTCTGGACGAAGGTGAGCTTCACCTTCTGGCCGATCTTCAGAGTTGCCGGGTCGGCCTTGACGATGTTGGTCATCATCGTCGGGCCTTCCTTCAGCGTCACGTAGGCCATGGTGAAGTTGGCGCGCAGCATGGTGGAGAGGCTGTAGATGGTGCCTTCGCCGGAGGCCTGTTCCCATTCGGTGGCCCCGAAGCAGAACGGGCAGACGGCGCGGGGGTACCAGTGGGCCTTCTTGCAGGCGGTGCAGCGCCGGATCATGAAGCGGCCCTCGTCGGCGGCCGCGTAGAACGGGTCGCTTTCGGGGTTGGTGCAGTTCGGCGGCATCTTGCGGTCTTCCATGACGGCCATGGTGCCTACTCCCTTTCCATGATCAGCGTGGAGGAACCGTGCCGGCTGCCGAGCAGGCCGCCGGTGCCGTGGGCGAGGGCGATGTCGCAGTTCGGCACCTGGACCTTCGGATGGGCTTCGCCGCGCAACTGGCGCACGGCCTCGATCACCTTGGTGATGCCGCCGCGGTTGGCCGGGTGGTTGTTGCACAGCCCGCCGCCATCGGTGTTGAACGGCAGCTTGCCGACGCCGGAGATCAGGTTGCCGTCGCTGACGAACTTGCCGCCCTGGCCCTTTTCGCAGAAGCCGAGGTCTTCGAGCTGCATCAGCACGGTGATGGTGAAGCTGTCGTAGATCGAGGCGTACTTGATGTCGGCATGCTTCACGCCGGATTCGGCGAAGGCGGCGGCACCGGACCAGCGGGCGCCGGAGTAGGTGAGATCGACGTCACCGCCCATCTGGCCCTTCCAGCTTTCGCCATGGCCCATGACCTTGACCAGCGGACGCTTCAGCGAGCGGGCGATCTCGGGCTTCACCACCACCAGCGCGCCGCCGCCGTCGGAGATGACGCAGCAATCCAGGCGGTGCAGCGGGGTGGAGACCATGGGGGAGTTCACCACCTCCTCCACCGTGACCACGTTGCGCAGCATGGCGTGCTCGTTCCACTGGGCGTGGTGCGAGGCGGCCACCTTGATCCAGGCGAGCTGCTCGCTGGTGGTGCCGTATTCGTGCATGTGGCGCGCGGCCACCATGCCGTAGACGTTGGTGGTGGCGGGGGAGAAATGCGTCTCCCACGGGCTGTCGCCGACCTGGGGGTTGCCCGGGCGCTGGCCGGTGCCGGTCTGCACGCCCTCGGAGCGCGGACGGCCCGAGAGGGTGATCAGCGCCACGTTGCACTTGCCGGCGTTGATCGCGGCGGCGGCGTGGCCGACGGCGCCGATATAGGAGGTGCCGCCGACATCGGTGCTGTCGAGGTAGCGCAGGCGCAGGTTCATGTAGTCGACGATGTTGATCGGACCCATGCCGGCGGCGTCGCCGGCGCAGAAATATCCGTCCACGTCATCCTTGGTCAGCCCGGCATCGGCCAGCGCGCCGGCGGCGCACTCCGCATGCAGCTGGAAGACCGACTTGTCAGGTGCCTTGCGCGTGGGGTGCTCGAACGCCCCCGCGATATAGGCCTTGCCCTTGATACTCATCCTGTTTCCATACCCCGTTTCGAGTTGCGTGTTTCGAAGGCACCATCAGCGCCAGCGCGCGGGGCGCAGTCTGCGCGATTGGGCGAATGTAGACAACCCTGCACGCGGCGAGGATGTGGGGTGCTGCCCTGTTGGTGGGGCGTGGGTTGGTTGGCGATAATTATTACGAACACGGAATATTCAGGACATGGCTGTGCGGCTGCGGCCACGGGCTGCGAAAACGGATGGGCGGCGGCGCGCGTGCCGGGTGCGGCGGTGGGGGGATGGTGATGGCGCGGGGCGCGGTGCGGCCGGATGGCGCGAGTGGGGCATGCGCGATACGCCCGGGCGGGGTGCCCTCTTGGAGGGGCCGCTGATGGAGGGGGCGGTGATGGGGCGCGCCCTGATGGGCGGTGCCAGGATGGGGCGCGCGCGGATTGGCGCGGGCGGCGGCGGGTGACGCGGTGCCGCGCGGGCGGGCGGGCGCGGCGGATTGGTGCGGTTGGGGGGCGCGGCCGGTCCTGGGCGCGCGCGCCGGGGGGATGGGCAGGTTCCCGGACTGCCACAGGAGGATGGCCTGTTCCAGGCGGGTGAAGAGGCGGGTGAGGATGGCGATGATCAGGTTTCGCAGGGATTTGGGCAGCAGGCCGCGATCCCCGGGCGCCGTGACGGCGGTGCGGAGGCAGGCGATCTCGGCGGCCAGCGGGGTGGGTTTCTCGGACACGGACGTGTTATAACGCGATGTTAGTCGTGGTGCAAGGAGTTTTTTCTTGCGCCGTCAGAGCGGGCAAACGTTATGGGGATGTCCGCCCCCCCCTCCGGCTCCCCCCGTGGAGAACCAAAGCGGTGACGCTGACCATGGCCGAGGCGGGTGCCGCCCCCCTCCGGCTCCCCCCGTGAAGAACGGGGGGAGAGAAGAGTCTTTGTGAATAAAGTTTTTTTGCTTCTTTTTGTTCACAAAAAGAAGATTCTTGACTTCCTACACGTCAACCACGACGTAGTCCTGCTCGACAGCGACGGGAAATGTTTCGGCGACGAAGGGGCCTTTGGCGAGGGTTTCGCCGGGTTCGACGGTCACGGGGTAGGCGCGGACCTTGGTATCGTTGGGGTCGCACCAGGACTGGCCGGTGCGGATGTCGTATTCCCAGCCGTGCCAGGGGCATTTGAGCATTTCGCCGCGGCGGGAGAGTTCGAAGACTCCGGGTTCCGGCGAGGTGGCCAGGCCGACCAGGGTGCCGCGGCAGAGTTCGGCGCCCTGGTGGGGGCAGCGGTTGAGCAGGGCGAAGAATTCGCCGGCGAGGTTGAAGATGCCGATTTCGCGGCCGCGGATGGTGACGATCTTGCGGGTGCCGGGCGGGATGTCCGCGACGGGGGCGACGACGTGGCGCGGCATTTGTCAGGCGAGCCCGTACACCGCGCGGGCGTTTTCGTTGTAGATCATCTTCTGCTCCGCCTCGGACAGGCGGAGTTTGAAGGCCTGTTCCGGGTTGTCCATGTCCCAGTGCGGATAGTCGGTGGAGAACAGCAGGCGGTCCCAGCCGATCCAGTCCAGCACCGTGCGCAGGTCTTCGGGGCGTTCCGGCTCGTCGGCGGGCTGGCTGGAGTACCAGAGGTGGCTGCGGAAGTAGTCCGAGGGCTTGCGGGTGAGGTGGGGCATTTCGCGGTGCATGCGCTTGTAGTGCTGGTCCAGGCGCCAGGCGACGGAGGGGACCCAGACGTAGCCGGCCTCGATGATGACGGCCTTCAGCTTCGGGAATCGCTCGAAGACGCCTTCGCAGACCAGGGAGATGGCGAGCTGCTGCTGGGAGAGGGCGACGTTGTGCTGTTCCTCGACATAGAAGCCGCACCAGCCGGTGCCGGTCACGGCGTGGCCGTTATTGCCGGAGGAGTGCAGGCCGATCGGCAGGTTGTGGGCCTGGGCGGCTTCGTAGATCGGCCAGTAGCGGCGCCGGCCCAGGGGTTCGATGGCGTGGGTGACCATGCTGACCTGGGCGAAATCGGGGTTGCCGGCCCAGCGCGCGATCTCGCGCACGGCGGCGGGGGGGTCTTCGCCGGGGACGACGATGGCGGCCTTGAGCCGCTGGTCCTTTTGCGTCCAGTTCTCGTATTGCCAGTCGTTGATGGCGCTGCAGGTGGCGTTGCCGAAATCCTGGTTGCGCTCGTCCATGCCGGACATCAGCAGGTGGAGCATGCCGTATTCGATGTTGTAGCGGTCGAGCAGCTGTTCCTGGAGGAAGGCGAGGTCGCTGCCGGGCGGGCCGCCGTTGGGGGGCCAGGAATCGGTGCGCGAGAGGGCGGGCGCGGTCTTGGGATAGGGGGAGGACGCGATGAACGGCACCGGGCGGCGGCGGCCGAATTCCTCCAGGTGGGCGTGCCAGCGGGTGGCCATGTAGGGCAGCAGGTCGCGGCCCGAGCGCAGGGCGTGATGGACGTCGCAGTCGATCACCTTCTGCTTGACGCGCGACGCATTGGCCTGGGCTTCGGCGGGGATGATGCGGCCGTCTTCGGGGGTCATTGCAGAGCCTCCTTCAACCTCGGATAGGCGTTCATCGGGTTGTCGCGCAGCACGCGGCGCTTCAGGGCGTTGGAGAAGCCGTCGGGCCAGACGTTGTCGCCGTCGAACTGCCAGTGGGGGTAGTCGGTGGAGAAGAGCAGCATGTTGTCGCGGCCGATCATCGCCAGCAGCCGGGCCATGTCCGCACCGGTGGGCGGGGCGTCGGTGGGCTGGAGGGTGAAGCGGACGTGGTCGCGGATGTATTCGCTGGGCGGGCGGTCGACCCAGGGGACTTCGGCGCGCACGCCGCGCCAGGTCTTGTTGGCGCGCCACAGGAAGGTGGGCAGCCAGGTGAAGCCGCTTTCGATCATCACGAAGATGAGGCCGGGGTGCCTGGTGAAGGCGCCCTCGTGGACGAGGCTGAGCAGGTTGGACTGGAAGGACTGGGCGTGGGCGGCGTAGTCCTCCAGGTGGTAGGAGGGCCAGCCGTTCGAGGTGGTGGCGTGGCGGAAAATGCTGCCGGCGTGGATGCCGATGGACAGGCCGTGGCGCTCGGCGGCGGCGTAGATCGGCCAGAAGCGGCGGTTGCCCAGCGGGGTGTCGCCCTGGTTGAGCAGGAGGACCTGGACGAAGCGGGGATCGGTGGCGCAGCGCTCGATTTCGTCCACGGCGAGTTCGGGGTTTTGCGTGGCCACCGTGATGGAGCCGCGCAGGCGGGATTCGCGGTCGAGCCATTCGGCGGCGAGCCAGGCGTTGATGGCGCGGGCGAGGGCGGCGGCGAAGTGTTCGTTGTAGATGGCCAGCACGCCGTAGAGCGGGTTGCAGATGGCCAGTTGCGTGCCGAAGCCGTCCAGCGCGTCGGCGCGCAGGCGGGCGAGCGAGGTGCCGGGCTTTTCGCCCTTGTCGCGCCAGTCGGCGCGGCCGTGGGCGGCCATCTGCGGTGGGAAGCTCGACAGGTCCAGCCCGTCGATGCCGCGGACCGCGACCTGCTCCTGCCAATAGGGGTCGAGATAGGGCAGCAGGGCGGCCATGCCGGGGATGGCGGGATGCACGTCGCAGTCGATGCCGCCGGCGATGCCTTGGGCGATGCCTTGGGCGATGTGGGCGGCCGGTTGGCTCATGCTGGGATTCCACGCCTCCTGGATCGGAAAGGCTACACCCTGCGGCCTGGGCGAGAAAGGCGGCATTTTGACAGCGCGCGGCGCACGCCCGATCCTGCGCGCACGATTCTTCCCGCCACGCCTCGATCAGGAGTACCGCCATGGCTGACCTGTTTGTCTGCCTGACATTTGACCACGACAACACTTCGTCCGCGATCTCGCGCGGGCAGACCTCGCCGACGATGATCAGCCGGGGGGATTTCGGCATCCCGGCGGCGCAGCGCATCCTGCGGCTGCTGAACGAGCAGCGGATTCCGACGACCTGGTTCATTCCGGGGCATACGATCGACAGCTACCCTTCGTGCGTCGCCGCGGTGCATGCGGCGGGGCACGAGATCGGCAACCATGGCTGGACGCATCGGGTGCCGTCGACGCTGGGGCCCGAGGGGGAGGAGCAGGAGCTGGTGCGGGGCAACGAGTCGATCATGCGGCTGACCGGGCGGGCGCCGCGCGGGTACCGGTCGCCGGCGTGGGATCTGTCCGACGTGTCGATCGACCTGCTGATGAAGCATGGGTTCGTCTATGACAGCTCGATGATGGGGCATGACTATATTCCGTACCAGGCGCGCAAGGGGGACCGGATCGAGCTGCTGGAGCCGTTCGAGTTCGGGCCGGATACGGCGCTGGTGGAGATGCCGATCTCGTGGTCGCTCGATGATTTTCCGCATTTCGAGTATTCGCGCTCGCCGCAGGGGATCCTGCCGGGGGGGATGAATGCGCGGCTGGTGATCGAGAACTTCATCAACGAGTTCAAGTATATGAAGAAGTATTACGACTGGGGGGTGCTGACCTATACGTTCCATCCGCATGTGATCGGGCGCGGGCACCGGATGTTCATGCTGGAGCACATGATCGAGGTGCTGAAGGCGGAGGGGGCGAAGTTCGTGACGATGGAGACCGGGGTGGCGGAGTACAAGTCGCGGTACCCGAATGGGGTGAGTTTGCGGGGGCGGTAGGAGGCGGAAGAAGGCCAGGGGCTTTTCCCCTGGACCCCGGCAAGGGGCCGAGCCCCCTGCACCCTGAACAAATTGGGGTCTGGGGGCCGCTGCCCCCAGCGGGTTCAGGGCAGAGCCCTGATCTTCCTTTCGTGGTTATTCACTGCGGCAGCACGATTTCGTCCATCACACCCCGGCAATCGACTTCGAACTCCAGGTCCACCACCGGCGGGCGGCAGAATTGCCAGGTGGCGCCGTGGCGGGCCGCGCCGCGGGCGACGATTTCCTCGGCGAAATACGGGAAGAGGTCGTGGACGGTGTAGATCTGGGTGGCGGTGGTGTCGGGCCAGGCGAAGCCGAGGGCGATCATGCGGCGTTCCATTTCGGCCATGACGTGGCGGATCTTGGCGCGCATGCCGGCGGCGGAGAGGTCGCGCCAGGCGATGGTGTGGTCGCGGTAGCTGCCCTTTCCCTCGGTGCTTTCGCCGCTGCCGGCGATGACGAAGCTGGGGAGGGCGCCGCCCCCTGCTTTCGAAGTATTGGCGGGGACGGCGTAGCTGAAGGCGTGGAAGCTGGGGCCGACGGGCTTGTCCAGCTCCGGACAGACGTTGGAGCGGGCGACCGGGTTGAGGCCGCCGATGATGACGCCCCATTTCTCCAGCACGCCGAAATAGCCGCGGTTGAAGGTGACGAAGTCCTGCTCGGAGAAGGGTTCGGGGGAGCGGAGTTCGCAGGCGGCGAAGGCGGTGGCGGGCAGGTTCAGGGCGGCGAGGTGGGCTTGGATGCGGGAAAAACCTTCGTGCAGGGGGATGGGGTTGGCGAAGCGGGCGCGCGCGATGCGGAAGCCCGGGAGGGCGGCGATGCCGGCGGAGTACTGGAACACGCCTTCGATGAAGCGGAAGCCGCGTTCGGGGATGTCCAGGACGTTGGCCACGGTCATGCCACTCCGGCCGGGTAGCCGTCGCGCTGCGGGTCGGCGCCGCCTTCGAGCACGCCGTCCCACATGGTGATGCCGTGCACGCCGGCGAAGGCGAAGGTCAGCGGGGAGCGGACGACCTCGTAGCCCATCGCTTCCAGCGCGCGCTGGGTGGCGCGGGGGATGCGGTTGGAGATGTCGATCTTGTCGGAGGTGGCGGAGAAGCGGGGGGCCTGGACGGCCTCCTGCATGGTCATGCCGAAATCCAGCACGTTGACGATGCCCTGGAGGATGGCGATGCCGATCCAGGCGCCGCCGGGGGCGCCGATGGTCATGACGGGGGTGTCGTTTTCGAAGACGATGGTCGGCGCCAGGGTGGAGAAGCGGCGCTTGCCCGGCGCGATGGAGCTGGGGTGGCCGGGGCGGGGGTCGTACCAGTTCATCGCGCCGTTCATCATGAAGCCGGTGCCTTCGGGGATGACGCCCGAGGGGGTGGCCAGGGTGTGGGTGACGGAGACCACCATGCCGCCGGCATCGACCGCCGAGAGGGTGGTGGTGTGCGGCGCGTCGGCGAGGGTGCGGGTGAGGGAGGCTTTTTCGCCGCGGCGGATGCGGGCGGCCTGGGCGTCGGTCCATTCGTCGGACAGCATGCGGGCCAGCGGTGGGGTGACGAAGTCGGGGTCGCCGATGTTCTCGTCCTTGTCGCGGCCGGCGATCTTCATCGCCTCGGCGACGACGCGGATGTATTCGGGGGTGTTGTGGCCGAGGGCGGCGAGGTCGAAGCGCTCCAGGATGCGCAGGATCTGGGCGATGGTGATGCCGCCGGTGGGGGGCGGCGGGACTGACACCTTGCGGCCGCGATAGGCGACGGTGATCGGGCTGTTCACGCGGGGGGCGAAGCCGGCGAGGTCGGCGGCGGAGAGCAGGCCGCCATGGGCCTTCTGGTCGGCGACGATGCGCGCGGCGATCTCGCCGGTGTAGAAGGCTTCGGCGCCGTCGCGGGCCAGGACGGCCAGGGTGTCGGCGAGGTCGGGGTTGCGGATGATGTCGCCGATGCGCTTCGCGCTGCCGTCGGGGCGCAGGTAGAGGCGCGTGCCGTCCGGGGTCAGGCGGAGTTTTTCGATGTAGGGCAGCCTGCCGTACGGCGCCTCGTTGGTGGCGAAGACGCCGGCGACGTGGGGGCGGACGGGCCAGCCCTCGCGGGCGACGCGGATTGCGGGGGCGAAGAGGTCGGACCAGGGCAGGCGGCCGAACTGGCGGTGTGCGAGCGCGAAGGCGGCGACGATGCCCGGGGTGGTGACGGCGCGGCGGCCGAGTTCGTTCGCGTTGCCTTTGACGATGAAGCCGAAGCCGTCGGGGCATTCGCCGAGGAAATCCTCCGCCCACAGCTCGGCCGTGGCGGCGCCCGGGCAGGTGCCCATGCCGTCGATGATCTGGTGGCGGCCGCTGGCGGGGTCGAACACCTGGATGGTGCCGAGGCCGCCGAGGCCGCACATCAGGGGATCGACCACGCCCTGGGTGAAGGCGCAGGCGAGCATGGCATCCACCGCCGAGCCGCCGGCGCGCAGGATGTCCGCGCCGGCCTCCACCGCCTCGGGCTGCGGGGCGGTGATCATCGCACGGGCGACGGGCATTGTGCGGGCGGGGCGGGGCATGGCGGGGCTCTCCTGCTTTGGCCGATTGTGCGGCCCGGCGGGCTGCGGTCGTCAAGCCCCGGCGAACGTCGATGGCCCTCGGTTGAAGGCGGCCGGGGTCGTCATCGGCGCGGTGGCCCGCAGCCATCGCCCCGTGTTCGCCGCTCGAAGCACGGACTATCCGCGCCGCGCCGCCACCAGCAGGAAGGGGGGGCGCTCGCGTTCCACGGCCCAGACGGGGTGGGCCGCGAGGTCGGCGTCGCTCGGGCCCCATTCCTCCAGCGCCGCCAGGGTGAAACCGGCCGCCAGCAGCGCGGTGACGTAGCTGCCGACGGTGCGGTGGAACTTCACCACGCCCGGGGCGAACCAGTTGGTGACGCGCCGGCCCTCCCGCAGGTAGGAGTCGAGTGGCCAGATCGTGCGCCCGTCCTCGGCGGTGACGAAGCGGGGTTGCGAAGGGGCGGTGTAGATCGGGTGCTCCACCGAAAAGACGAAGTGGCCGCCGGGCGCCAGGGCGGCGTGGACCGAGGCCATCACCCGGTCGAGGGTTTCCAGGTAGTGCAGCGCCAGTGAGGAATAGGCGAGGTCGAAGCCCCCTGCCCCCAGTGCCAGGTGGTCGAGATCGGCGCGGGCGTAGGAGATCGCCGGGTCGCTGGTGTCCGCCGCGGCGCGGGCCAGCATCTTCTCAGAGAGGTCGAGGCCGAGCACCGAGGTGGCCCCGGCTTCGCGTGCCCAGCGGCAGAACCAGCCGAAGCCGCAGCCGAGATCGACCACGCGCCGGCCCGCCATGTCCGGCAGCATGGCACGGATCGACGGCCACTCGCCGGCGCCCTCCAGCCCCTGCACCGAGCGGGCGAGCGTGCTGTAGCCGGAGAAGAAGCTGTCATCGTCGTAGATGTTCTGGGGCATGGCAGCCTGCCTGGTGGGTGTTGTGCGATTTGGATTGGTCAAGAATCAAACATGAAAAGAAGGATGTTCTTTTTTGAAAAAAAGAACCAAAAAACTTTTGTTCATTGGAGTGCGTTGGTACGCCAGTGCCATGCGATGAATAATGAATAAAGTCTTTTTGCTTCTTTTTCTTCAGAAAAAGAAGGCCTTCCTTTCCTGCTTTCAGCCTGTCATCTTAGCGGCTCCGCTTCTGAAACCCCATGCTCGCCTCCGGCTCCGCATCTGTGCTGGGAAGATATGGTTTGATATCGAGCAGCGGCGTGCCGTCCACGCAATCGAGATAGCGCACGTTCAGAACGCCCGGTGCGGCAAACCCTTCGAACTTGACGACGGAAAGACCGATCGGGTTGGGGCGGCGGGGGGTGCGGGTGGCGAACATGCCGCGCGGGATGGTGTCGTTCGGCGGCGTGAACACCATCTCCGGCGTGCCGGCCTGGTCGAGCCAGTAGAGCAGGATCAGGTGGGCGTAGCCTTCCAGGTCCTTCAGTCCCGGCACATAGGCCGCGTCCACTTCCACCGTGCACAGCGGCACGTCGCCGCGCCGGCCGTTGCGCGGGCATTCCGTGGTGGTTTGCCATGGCGTGCGCAGCCGGCCGATCGGGGTGGCGATCAGCCGGCGCGCCGTGTCCATGCTACCGGCCCCCGATCCTACCAATCCATCGCCGGGCGGCGGTCGGCCCAGGGCTGGATGCGCTCGAAGGCGCGCGACGCCTGCATCACGCCGAGGTCGTCGAAGCGCCGGCCGACGATCTGCATGCCGACCGGCAGGCCGTCCTTGGTGAAGCCTGCCGGCACGGTGGCGGCGGGGTTCCAGCTCATGTTGAACGGGTAGGAGAACTCGGCCCATTGCAGCCAGTCCCACGGGTGCTGCGGCCAGTGCTCGGGGATCAGCCGCTCGGCGGGGAAGGCGGGCACCGAGACGGTGGGGGTGATCAGGAAGTCCCAGTCCTCGAAGAACATGTGGATGTCGGCGATGTACTGCATCTTGCGCATCCGCATGTCCTGGTACTGCGCCATGGTGACCTGGCCGCCGTCCTTGATGCAGGCGACCAGGCCGGGGTCCATCTGGCTTTCCCACTTGGGCAGCAGCGCCGCGTTGCGGGTCATGTGCGCGGCCCAGAAGTCGCGGATCAGGGTTGCCCCGACCGGACCCCAGGCGGGCTTCACGTCAACCAGGCTGAACCCGCCATTGGCGGCGAAATTCTCCGCGGCGCGGCGCACGAGGTCGGCCACTTCGGGATCGACGCGGGCGTGGCCGAGGTCCATCGAGAAGGCCACGCGGGCGCCTTTCACCCCGTCATCCAGCCTTCCCATGTAGTCGGCCGGCCAGGCTTCCTGGCTGGTGTGGTCGAGCGGATGGGGGCCGGACATCACCGCCATCATCAGCGCGCCGTCGGCCACCGTGCGGGTCATCGGGCCGACATGCGAGGTGTAGTCACCTGCCCCCACGGGATGGTTCGGCACCCGGCCATGGGTCGGCTTCAGGCCGAACAGCCCGCAGAAATGCGACGGCATGCGGATGGAGCCGGCGCCGTCGCTGCCCTGATGCAGGGCCGAGTATCCGGCCGCCGCGGCCGCACCGGCGCCGGCCGACGAGGCGCCGGCGTTGTAGCCCTGTTTCCAGGGATTGCTGGTGATGCCGGTCAGCGGCGAGCGCGAGACGCCGGTCCAGCCGAACTCGCTGGTGGTGGTCTTGCCGATGACGATGCCGCCGGCCTCGCGCAGGCGGGCGACGAAGGGATTGTCGATCTTGGCCTGGAACCCCTTGGCGGTGTGGCTGCCGCTTTCGGTGGGGAAATCGACGGTCCAGGCGAGATCCTTGATGGTCACCGGCAGGCCGTGCAGCGGGCCGATATTGCCCCCCTTCATCAGCGCCGCCTCGGCGGTGCGGGCGCGGTCCATGGCCAGTTCCGGGCCAAAGGCGGCCATGGCGTTGATCTTCGGCTCCAGCCGCTCGATGCGTTTGATGATGGTCGCCATCACCTCGACCGGCGAGATCTTCTTCTGGCGGATCATCGGCGCCAGCTGGGTTGCCGGCAGGAAGCCCAGGTCTTCTTCGTTCATCATAATCTCCAGACACCGTCGCGCGGAAACGAAAGGGGCCGGGGGTTGCCGCCCGGCCCCGTGGCATGGCGCCTCAGCCCGGCAGTTCGCCTTCGGCCTTCAGCATCTTCAGCGCCTCGCGCCAGGCGGTGACGGTATCGGCCACGTCCTGGGCGGTGTGGGTGGCCGAGAGCAGGCCGCCGAGGCGCGGGTTGGTGTCCACCCCGTTCACCAGCAGGGCGATGCGCATGCGATTGTTGAGCTGCTGGGGCTGGCTCTTCAGCTCCTCCATTGCGCAGGCGAACGGGTCGAAGCCGTGCGGCGTGATGTCACGGCCCTTGGGGTTCACGAACAGGTGGAATCCCGAGGAGGTGCCGTAGACCGACCATTTCAGCCCGGCTTCGGCCAGCACGTCGTTCAGGCCGGCGCGCAGGCTGGCGGCGGTGTCGGCGGCCTTCTGCACCGCGTCGGTCTCGGCCAGGATGGTGAGGCAGGCGATGCCGGCGGCAGCCGAGACCGGGTTGGCGTTGAAGGTGCCGGGATGGCCGATCTTCTCGCGCCCGCTCTTGGCGCTGGCGGCGAAGTCCAGCAGGTCGAGGATGTCCTTCCGCCCGGTGACGCAGCCGCCGGGCATGCCGCCGGCCAGGATCTTGGCCCAGCTCGACAGGTCCGGCGTGATGCCCCACAGCACCTGGGCGCCGCCGCGCGAGGCGCGGAAGCCGGTGACGACCTCGTCCATGATCAGCAGGGCGCCGTATTGGCTGGTGAGGCGGCGGAGTTCCTGGACGAATTCCTTCTTCAGCGGCACCTGGCCGAAGCTGGAGCCGGTGGGTTCCAGGATGATGGCGCAGATGTCCGGGTTGCCCTTCAGCGCCGCTTCCACGGCGGCGATATCGCCGGGGGGCACCAGGATGGATTTCTGCGCCACGCCGGGCAGCACGCCGGGGGTGGGCGAGCCGTCGTAGTGGTTGGAGTAGCCCGACGTCATGTGGTCGTGCCAGCCGTGGAAATGGCCCTTGAAGCGCAGCAGGGTGTCGCGGCCGGTGAAGGCGCGGGCCAGGCGCACGGCCATCAGGGTGGCCTCGGTGCCCGAGGAGGTGAAGCGCAGGCGCTCGGCCGACGGCACCAGGCGCTTGACGGCGTTGGCCCAGCCGATCTCGCGCGGATGGCTGGCGCCGAACTGCGATCCCTCGGTCATCGCCTGGGTGATGGCGGCCAGCACGGTGGGGTGGTTGTGGCCGAGGATCAGCGCGCCGTGGCCGCCGAAGTAGTCGATGTACTTGTTGCCATCGACATCCCATTTATGCGGCCCGGCGGCGCGGGCGACATAGATGCCGTAGGGGTCCAGGTTGCGGGCGTCGTGGGTGATGCCGCTGGGGAACAGCTCCTGCGCCTGGCGCGACATCTCGGCCGAGCCGGCGGTGCGCTGGCGATAGGCGGTGACGATCCGCGAGTTGATGCGGGGATCGTCGGCGACTGTGGTGCTCATGGGGGCTCCTGCGGGTTGCGCGCGGCGGGCGCGGCCAAGGGTGGAAGCGTGCGTGGGGCATACTGCGACCAGTTTCTGCGCTTGGGGAGGGGTTGCGCGAATTTTCCCCAGACACGACGATCAAATTCCCAACGGAGGAACCGTGATGTTCGACCTGTTGCTCAGCGGCGGCCGCGTGATCGACCCGGCCCAGAATGTCGACGACACCGTGGATATTGCCTTCGCCGATGGCCGCGTGGCCGCGATCGGCCGCGACCTGGGCGAGGCCAGCTATGTGCGCGACGTGTCCGGCAGGATCGTGGTGCCGGGACTGATCGACCTGCACACGCATGTCTATTGGGGCGGCACGTCGCTGGGCGTCGATCCCGACCAGTATGCCAGGTGGAGCGGGTGCACCACGCTGGTCGATGCCGGCTCGGCCGGGCCAGGCAACATTCACGGCTTTCGCAAGCACGTGATCGAGCCCGCCCATGTGCGCGTGGTGCCGTTCCTCAACCTGTCCTTCGCCGGCATCTTCGCGCTGCACTGGGATGTCAGTTTTGGCGAGTCCTCCGACCTGCGCCTGCTCAATTCCCGCGTCTGCCTGGCCGTGGCGCGCGAACAGGCCGACCTGATCTGCGGCATCAAGGTGCGCATCGGCGCGGGCACGTCCGGCGCGCTGGGCATCGCGCCGATGCAGATGGCGCTGGAGGTGGCCGACCGGCTGGGGCTGCCGCTGATGGGGCACCTGGACGCGCCGCCGCCGCCGCGGGCCGAGGTGATGCGGCTGCTGCGCGCCGGCGACATCCTGACCCACTGCTTCCGCCCGTGGCCGAATTCCCCGGCCGCACCCGATGGCAGCGTTCACGAGGATGTGCTGGAGGCGCGCGCGCGCGGCGTGATCTTCGATATCGGCCATGGCCGCGGCAGTTTCGGCTTCGATACGGCGATGCAGATGCTGAAGAACGGGTTTGCGCCGGACGTCATCAGCAGCGACGTGCACCTGACCTCGATCGACGGGCCGGCCTACAACATGCTGATCACCATGTCGAAATTCCTGGAGATGGGGGTATCGCTGAAGGAAGTGGTGCGCATGAGCACGATCAACCCGGCCCGCGCCGCGCGCCTGGATGATCGCGGCACGCTGGGCCAGGGGCTGCTGGGCGATGCCACGGTTCTGGAGGTGGAACAGGGCGACTTCACGTTCGAGGACGTGATGGGGCTCAAGATGCAGTCCAAGCAACGGCTGGCCTGCCGCGGCATCGTGCTGGGCGGCAAGTGGTGGCATGACGGCAGCTGACTTCGGGACAGCATGCCCAGGCGGTGCCGTCGCGGCGCGACATGGCGCCGCGCGGGGCCGCGGGGCGAGGGGTCTCGCCTGCATCGCGGCGCCCAGGGCAATCGCGTTTGACGTACGGTCCGTGATCCGCATTGTAAGCAAGCAAGAATTCTCCACAAAGAGACGGAGAGACAGAGAGGAATCCTTCTCTCCGTCTCTCCGTCTCTCCGTCTCTTTGTGATTCCTGCTTTTGCCGCATCACCAAATCGACAGTTTGGCCATATGTGATTGCCCTGGCACCGCGCCCTGCTTCGCTACACCGCGCGCGTGCGTCGTGCTGTGCTGGGGTGCATGAGCGACAGCGAGCAACTGACGGTCACCCTGCCCCGCGCCCTCGCCGCGCAACTGCGCCAGGCGGTGGCCAACGGCGAATATGCATCGATATCCGACGCCGTCGCCGCCGCACTCGCCCTGTGGGATGACGGCCGCGATGCCGTGGAACCCGATGTCGAGACCCTGCGTCGCCTCGCCACTGAAGGATTGGCCAGCGGCGAGCCGGTCGAGGCCGGTATCGTGTTCGACGCCTTGCGCGCCCGCATCGGGAAACCGCGCGCCGCGGAGTGATGCGGCGCGTCATCGCGCCCAGCGCCGCCACCGACCTGGCGGACATCCTGCAGTTCATCGCGCGGGACAGGCCCGCCGCTGCCCTGGCCGTCGTCGATCGCCCGGAGGCAGCGTCGCGACGGATCGCCGAGCGGCCGCATGTGGGTCGCGCGCGACCGGATATCGGGCACCAGCTTCGTGCCCATTCCGCGGGGCGATACCTGATCATCTACCGAGTGGAGCCCGATCGGGTGCTGATCGTCCGCCATTTCCACGGCGCGCGCCGCCTCTCCGGCCCGGACTGACGATGCCAGTCGCGCCGTTGCAACCCGGCGCCAGCACCTACCCCAGCGCCGCCAGCCGCAGCGCCTGGCGTGCCAGCAGGAACTCCACCTCGGCAATCTCGCGCGGGCCGATCCCCACCACCGGGCGCCGTTGGGCGGCCGAGGCGATGGCGCCGCGCTTGTGCAGGAGGTATTTGCGCACGCCGAGGCCGGGGCCGGGCTGTTGTTCGTAGCGGGCCAGCGGCAGGTAGGCGTCGAACAGGTCGCTGGCGCGTTGTTCGTCCCCGGCGCGGTGGGCGGCGTAAACCCCGCTCATCATCTCGGGGAAGGCGAAGCCGGTCATCGCGCCGTCGGCGCCGCGGCGCAGTTCCTCCGGCAGGAAGACGCCGCCATTGCCCACCAGGATCGAGATGCGCCGGATGTCGGTCATCTCGCGAACGGTCGAGATCTTTGCCAGGCCGGGCCAGTCCTCGTGCTTCAGCATCACGCAGGACGGATCGCCTTCCACCACCCGCCGGATCACCGAGGGCGATATGAACACGCCGGTCGATTGCGGGAAATCCTGCAGCACCCAGGGGATGCCGCCCAGCGTCTCGGCCACCTGGCCGCAGTAGCGCAGCACGGCATCGTCGGTGCGCAGGGCGCCACCCGGGGCCACCATCACCCCGGCGGCGCCGTCGTCCATCACCGCGCGGGCCAGTTCGCCCATCGCCGCGAAGCCGGGGCTGGACACGCCGACCACCACCGGCACCCGCCCGGCCACGCGCCGCACGACGTGGCGGGAGAATGCCACCGACTCCGCCACCGACAGCTTCGGCGCCTCGCCCATCATGCCGAGGATGGTCAGCCCGGTGGCGCCGCGGGCGAGGTAGAATTCCACCATCGCGTCGGCGCTGGCGAAATCGATCGCGCCGGTGTCGGTGAACGGGGTCACCGCGATGATGAAGACGCCCGCGGCGGATTCGTCCAGCAGTGCCATCGTCCGGGCTCAGGCGTATTGCTTGTGGGTGCCGTCGCACAGCGGCGTCTTGCCGGTGCCCTTGCAGGCGCAGAACCAGGCATCGCCGGTCTTCTCGGCGGTGTATTTCATCGGCGAGAAGCTGCCGCCCTTGTGCGATCCGTCGCAGAACGGCTGCCTGGCGGACTTGCCGCATGCGCACCACCAGTAATCCTTGCCGGCCTCGACGGCGATCTTGATCGGTGCCTTGCCGGCGACAACGGGTTGGTCGGACATGCTGGCGCTCCTGCTTGCAAGCCCCGAGGGGCGAAGAGCAGGATGCTAACGGCCCTGGCCTCGCGCCGCCAGACTGCCGATCTGCGGAGCCCCGGAATGCGGCTGATCTCCATTGTTTTTGTGCTGGCCAGCCTGGCCGCCTGTGGGCCGCAACTGTCGGTCGTCGTTCCGCCGGCGGAGGATGGCTGCGCCACGCTGCACGGCGACCCCGGCATCACGGCGCGGCTCTATTTCGGCCGCACCATGAAGGACGGCGGGCGGATCGACGACGCCGCCTGGCGGACATTCCTCGCCGAACGGGTGACGCCGCGCTTGCCCTCGGGATTCAGCGTGTTCGAAGGCTACGGCCAGTGGCAGCAACGCAGCGGCGGCCGGATCATCCAGGAACCCTCGACGGTGATCGAGGTCGCAGCGCCGCGCAACGCCGCCACGATCTGGAAGCTCGAGGAAATTCGCGCCGACTACCGGCAGATGTTCAACCAGGAAAGTGTCGGGATGGTGATCAGCGAAAGCTGCGCCTCGTTTTGAGGTGGGGTGGATCGTCGCAAAGCAAGGAAGGAAGTCTTCTTTTTCTGAAGAAAAAGAAGCAAAAAGACTTTCGTGACTATTCCATCGGATGGCGCCAACGTGCCGCATTGGCTAAATGATTGAAAGTTTTTTGGTTCTTTTTTTCAAAAAAGAGCTGCTTTCTTATCCAACCTGCTTCCAGAAAAACGTCGCCGCTTCCGGCGCCCCGTCCGAAGTGCGCGACCAGTCGGGCACGGTGCCGCGTTCGGTCCAGCCTTCGGCCCGCCAGAGGCGCTCGGCGTCGCCGCCGGCCGGTGTGTCGAGCACCAGCAGGGTGCGCCCGGCGCCAAGGGCCGCGGTTTCGGCGGCGCGCAACAATTGGCGGCCGATGCCGCGGCGGCGGGCGGCGGGGAGGACCAGCAGGGTGTGGAGTTCGGCGCGGTGGCGCTGGGTCTCCGGCATATCCAGGTCGAGGGTGGCGGTGCCGACCAGTGTGCCGTCGGCCCAGGCGGCGAGGAGGATCTTTTCGCCCAGCGCGGCCTGGGAGGCGGCGCGCTTCCAGGTGGCGCGGGCGCGGTCGATCGCCAGGGGGGCGTGGAAGCCGGCCGCGGCGCCGGCATTGACGCATTCCGCCAGCACCGTCGCCAGGCGGGGGATCGCCGAGACCGCGGCGGCGGCGTCCAGGCGCCGCACCACCACCCCGGTCAGTGGCTTGGCGTAGGTGAACTCCAGCGTGCGGGACAGGTCGTCCAGCGCGCGGATGGGGCCGTCGCGCAGGTAGGAGCGGTTTTCGTAGAACCGGTGCGCGCGGTCGAAGCGGGTATCGGTCCACAGCTTCATCGCCGTGGCACCGTGGGCGCGGGCGAATTCCTCGGCGGTGTCGATCAGGGTCCGCGCCAGCCCGGAGCCGCGCTGGTCCGGGTAGGCGTACATCTTGCAGATTTCCCACGCCGCCCCGGGGGCATCGTCGCCGAGTGGGCGGGTGCCGACCATCCCGACCACGCGGCCATCCTGTTCCGCCACCCAGAGCGCGCCGCCCTGGCCGGCGTAGTAGCTGGCCAGGGCGCGCAGTTCCGGCACCTCGCCGTCCACGTCCATCACGCAGCCGGGATACTCGGCCCAGCAGGCGCCGATCAGGGCGATGAAGTCGGCTGCGTCCTCGTCCCGCCCGGCGCGCAGGGCGGGTGGCGTCATGTCAGGCTGGCGACGAAGGCCCCCATGCGCTTCATCGCTTCGGCGAGGCTGGCATCGTCGGTGGCGTAGGAGATGCGCAGGTAGGGCGACATGCCGAAGGCGCCGCCGGCGACCAGGGCGACATGGGCTTCCTCCAGGCAGGCCATGGCGAAATCGGCGTCGGTCTCGATCTTCTTGCCCGCCGGCGTGGTGCGGCCGAGGCAGCCGGCGATGTTGGGGAAGACGTAGAACGCGCCTTCCGGCTTGTGGCAGGCAATGCCGGGCATCTTGTTCAGCGCCGCCACCACCATGTCGCGCCGCGCGTTGTACTGCGCCTTCATGTCGGCCACGATATCCTGCGGCCCGTCGAGTGCCGCGGCGGCGGCGGCCTGTCCGACGGTGGAGACGCCGGCGGTGGCCTGGCCCTGCATGTTGACCATGGCGCGGATGAGCTCCTTCGGCCCGCCCGCGAAGCCGACGCGCCAGCCGGTCATGGCATAGGTCTTGGACACGCCGGAGACGGTGACGACGCGGTCTTTCAGGTCCGGCGCCACCTGGGCCAGGGTGGTGTGCTTGAAGTCGCCATAGACCAGGTGTTCGTACATGTCGTCGCAGATCACCCAGACATGGGGGTGCTTGCGCAACACGGCGGCGAGCGCGGCAAGCTCGGCCTCGGTGGGTGCCGCGCCGGTCGGGTTGTTCGGGTAGTTCAGCATCACCAGTTTCGTGCGCGGCGTGATGGCGGCGTCGAGGTCCTCGGGGCGCAGCTTGAAGCCGTTGTTCTGCGCGCAGTTGACGATCACCGGCTCGCCGCCGACCAGGCGCGTCATCAGCACATAGGCGCTCCAGTACGGCGCCGGCACGATCACCTCGTCGCCCTCATCCACGGTGGCCATGATGGCGTTGTACAGCACCTGCTTGCCGCCATTGCCGACCATGATCTCGTCCAGCGCGTACTCCAGGCCATGGTCGCGCTTGAACTTCCGCTGCACGGCCTGCTTCAGGGCGGGGGTGCCATCCTGCGGGGGGTACTTGGTCTCCCCCTTCATCGCCGCCGCGAAGCCCGCCTCTATCGCGTGCTTCGGGCTGTCGAAGTTCGGCTCGCCGATGGTCAGCGCGATGACGTTGTGGCCCTGCGCGCGCAATTCGCGGGCGCGGATGGTCATCTGGACAGTGGCGGCAACGCGAACCCGGCCCAGCCGCTTGGCGAGTTCGGGCATGTCAGGACAATCCCTGGCAGAAATGCTTGATGCGACGGCAGGCGTCTTCCAGGGTTGCGTCATCCAGCGCGTAGCTGATGCGGAAATGGCCGGGATACAGGAAGGCGCTGCCGTGCACGGCGGCGACACCCTCTTCCTCCAGCAGGGCGGTGACGAACGCCGCGTCGTCATCGATCTTCACGCCGCTGGAAGACGTCTTGCCGATGCAGCCGTGGATCGCGGGAAACACGTAGAACGCGCCCTCGGGCTTGGCGCAGGTGATGCCGGGGCACTCGTTCAGGGCGGCGACCACCAGGTTGCGGCGGCGCTGGAAGGCCGCCACCATTTCGTCGATGAAGTCCTGCGGGCCGGTCAGGGCGGCGACGGCGGCGGCCTGGGAGATCGACGAGGTGTTGGAGGTGGACTGGCTTTGCAGCTTGTCCAGCGCCTTGATCAGCGGCAGCGGGCCGCCGGCGAAACCGATGCGCCAGCCGGTCATCGCGTAGGCCTTGGAGCAGCCGTTCATGGTCAGCGTGCGGTCGCGCAGCTTCGGCTCCACCTGCACGATGGTCGCCGGCTTGAAACCGTCATACGCCAGCTTCTCGTAGATGTCGTCGGTGAAGATCCACACATGCGGATGGCGCAGCAGCACGTCGCAGATCGCCCGCAGCTCCTCGGCGGAATAGGCGGCGCCGGTCGGGTTGCAGGGGTTGTTGAGCATGAACCACTTGGTGCGCGGCGTGATCGCGGCTTCCAGGTCCTCGGCGCGCAGCTTGAAGCCGTTGTTCTGGCCGCAGGCGACCAGCACCGGCTTGCCGTCGGCCAGGGTGACGATGTCCGGGTAGCTCACCCAGCACGGGGTGGGGATGATCACCTCGTCGTCCTTGTCGAGCGTGGCGACCATGGCGTTGAAGATCACCTGCTTGCCGCCGGTGGAGATGATGACCTCCTCCGGCTTGTAGTCGATGCCGCTGTCGCGCTTGAACTTGGCCGCGACCGCCTCGCGCAGGGCACGGGTGCCGGCGACGTCGGTGTATTTGGTGTCGCCGCCCTGGATCGCCGCGATGGCGGCATCCTTGATGAACTGCGGCGTGTCGAAATCGGGCTCGCCCTGGGACAGGGTGATGACATCCCGCCCCGCCGCTTTCAGTGCCCGCGCCTTGGTGGAGATGGCGATGGTCAGGCTCGGGCTGATGCGGTCAAGCCGTTCGGCGGTCAGGTGGGACATTGCGGGCGAACCTATGGGTTGCGGAGGGCAAAAAGCGCGGCACCCTAATGCCCCGGCCGCCCCCCGGCAACCGGCGCGGTCAGCCGATCAGCGCGCGGATGGCATCGAGCTTGGCGTGATGGCGCGACATGTCCAGCGAATCGACCGTCAGCTCCGCCAGCGCCGTCACCCCGTCCACAGCCGGCCCATGGGCGACGGCGTGCTCCAGGATGGCGCGGTCGCGGCCGGGGTCCAGCGCCGCCAGCATCGCGTCGCGCCAGTCCGCCCGCAGCACGGCCAGGGCGGCGATCAGGCCCCAGGCGCCCCAGTTCGACACCCCGGCCACCACCAGGTGGTCGGCGGCGGTGGCGCAGGCGATCGACTCGCCATGGGCGACATCCTGGGCGATCAGGGCGCGCGGCAGGGCCCCCATGCCGATCTCGTTGCCGCCGTCGCCGATGGCCAGCTTCCGCCAGGGGCCGCCGAGGAACAGGTGGTCCATCGGCGCGGTGAAGGCGCCGATATCGGCACCACGCAGGTTGCGCGGGCGGCCGTCCGCGGCCAGGCCGCAGCGTTCGATCGACAAGGCATGGGTGACGCCCGCTGCCGTCCACGCCGCCACCAGCGGATCAAGTGGCGCGCCGAGGGCCACCACGTCGAGCGGCAGGTCGCCGATCCCCGCGCCCACCAGCGCAGCGGCGCAGGTGGCGCGGCACGGTTCGTCGGTTGCCATGCGGCAGGCAATGCCGGCGGCGGACAAGGCGCGCAGCAGAAGCGCGGCGCCGATCGGGCCATCCGTCTCGGCGGCCGGGGGGGTGGCGCGGGGGACGAAGAAGCCGGTGATCACGCCCACCACCGGGGCCGGCGCGGCGGCGATTGCCGAGGCCATCGTCCACAACCCGCCGCGTGCGGCGGCGCACAGGTGCGCAATGTTGCGGCCGACTTCCTCCTGGACCAGCGCCTCGATCTGATCAACCAGGGCGCGCTGGCCCGCCGCGGCGTCCACCTACAGGCTGGCGAGGTTGCTGTTGCGCAAATCGGTGATCAGCATGCTGCCGGGCGCGTGGGTGATGCAGAATTCCGGCTTCACCTGGGCGATCACCGCCTGGGGGGTAACACCGCAGGCCCAGAACACCGGCAATTCGTCGGGGCCGATCGGCACCGCGTCGCCATAATCCGGCTTGGCGAGGTCGGCGATGCCAATCGACCCAGGCAGGCCAATGTGCACCGGAGCGCCGTGCACCGCGGGAAAGCGCGACGTGATCTGGATGGCGCGGATGGCGTCGGCCGGCTTCAGCGGCCGCATGGAGACCACCAGCGGTCCGTGGAACACGCCGGCCGGCGTGGTCTGGATGCTGGTGCGGTACATCGGCACATTGCTGCCGCAGGTGATGTGGCGCACGTCGATGCCGTCCTCCACCAGCGCCTCCTCGAACGAGAACGAGCAGCCGATGGCAAACGTCACCAGGTCGTCGCGCCAGACCGCGGAGATGTCGATGGGCTCGTCCACCAGTTCGCCATGGCGCCAGACCCGGTAGCGCGGCACGTCGGTGCGGATATCCAGGTCGCGCGCCAGGCTGGGCAGGTGCGGATCGCCGGGCTCGGATACCGCCAGCACCGGGCAGGGCTTCGGATTGGCCTGGGCGAAGCGCAGGAAATCATGCGCCAGCGCCTTGGGCAGGATGGCCAGGTTGGCCTGGACATTGCCGCGCGCCAGGCCGGCCGTCTGCCCGGTATAGGCGCCGGCGCGAAACCGCAGCCGCTCCTTCAGGCCGGCATTGGCGCCGAGATCAGAGATCGCGTTCATGGCAGGCTCCGCGCGCGGTTTGGAAGGCCAGCCTAAAGGCGGCGGCGGGGCGACGTCAAAGCCGACACACACCGGCAAGTTATGGAAGTTTTTTGGTTCTTTTTTTCAAAAAAGAACAGCGCTTCTTTTTGAAAAAAGAAGCAAAAACTTTCATTCACTTGGGTTGGGGGGAGGCGGTTGCCGGGACCGCGGGGGTCGTGCAGCATTGCCGGATTCAGACAGGGGCGATGCGGTGAAGATTTGCGTCTATGGGCCGGGAGCGATCGGCGGCTGGCTGGCGGCGGCGATGGCCAAGGGCGGCGTGGAGGTTTCGGTGGTGGCGCGCGGCGCGCATCTGGCGGCAATCCAGGCCAATGGGCTGACGCTGGAACTGCCGGACCAGCGCTACACCGTGAAGGTGGCGGCCAGCGACAATCCGGCCGATCTCGGCAAGCAGGACGGGGTGATCGTGACGGTGAAGGCGCCGTCGCTGCCATCCGTGGCGGGCGCGCTTGCCCCGCTGCTGCGCGAGGATACGCCGGTGGCGTTCCTGACCAACGGCATCCCCTGGTGGTATTTCATGGGGCATGGCGGGGCGCTGGATGGCCGCAGCCTGCCGCGGCTCGATCCCGAGGACGGGCTGCGCCGCGCCGTCGGGCAGCAGCGGCTGATCGGTGGCATCGCCTGGCCGGCCAGTTCGGTGCCGGAGGCCGGGGTGATCAAGATGGGCGCAGGGGCAGCGCGCGGCTGCGTGGTCGGCTCGCCGGATGGCCGGCCGCATGCCGGGCTCGACCTGTTGGCGAAAGCCTTCGCGGCCGGGTCGCTGCGGCTGGATATCGCGCCCGAGATCCGCGACGTGATCTGGGAAAAGCTGAGCTTCAACCTGTCGGCAGGGCCGATGTGCGTGCTGACCACCGCCCCGGTGAAGGACACCCATGTCGAGGAGGCCCTGGTCGCCACCTCGCGCAAGGTGATGACCGAGGTCGCCGCCCTGATCGCGGCGATGGGCCGCAACGTGCCGATCGACCAGGACAAGGTGGTGGCGGGCAACCGCGTGCTGGGCCATCGGCCGAGCATCCTGCAGGACCTGATGGCGGGGCGGCCGATGGAGGTGGACGCGCTGTACACCACGCCGCTGGAACTGGCGGACATGGTGGGTGTGAAGCTGCCGACACTGGAACTGCTGGTTTCGCTGATCAAGGTGCGGGCGCGGCAGGCGGGGCTCTATAACAGGTAGAGGTCCATCATCCCAGGAGAAAGAAGTCCTTCTTTTTGTGAACAAAAAGAAGCAAAAAAACTTCATTCATTGGCGTGTGCCGCACCCTCGTGCCACGTTCTCCAATGAATGAAGTTTTTTTGGTTCTTTTTTTCAAAAAAGAACATCCTTCCTTCGCCGCTAGGCCGGCGCGAAGATGTCCTTCGCGCCCTTCGCCGGCAGGTCCTCGGGCATCGGGGCCTGCGGCTCGCCGCCGCCGCGGAAGGCTGGGTCGCGTTGCAGGGTGGGCATCACCTGGTCGGCGAACAGGCGCAGGTTCACCTCGGCGTCCTCGGCCGGCATGCCGCCGAAGGAGAATTCGGCGGTGAGGTGGTCGAGGCCGGTGAGCCGGGTGAGTTCGGCGATCTGTTCCAGGCAGTCTTCCGGCGTGCCGGTGATCTGGATGCTGACGTAGAAATCGGTCGCCTTGGCGCGGTGCTTGTCGTCCTTCAGCTTGGCGTAGGTTTTCCCGACCGAGGCATAGGCCTCGTAGCCCTTCACCCCGGCGAGGTGGCCGTCGGAGAACTTGTAGTGGGCGTCGATCGAATCCCATTTGCGGCTGAGGAACTCGGCGGCCCGGTCGCGCGCTTCGGCCCGCGTCGGGGCGATGGAGATGTTGGTGGAGACCACCGGCGGGCGCGGCGTGTGGCCCATCTCGATGGCCAGGGCGCGGTGGCGATGGATGTCGGCGGCGGCCTTGTTCCATTCGTTCTGCATGATCACCAGCATGCCGAAGCCGAGCCGGGCCATGATCTCGGCCGATTCCGGGCTGACCGAGGAGGCGAAGAAACGCCGCTCGGGGTGGGAGATCGGGCGCGGGCGGATCGACATGCGCGGGATGTCGAAGAATTTTCCTTTGTACTCGAAGCTCTCCTCGGACAGCGCCTTCATCACGATCTGCGCGGCTTCCACGAAGCGCGGCCTTGCCTCATCCATCGGGATGCGGAAGCCGGCATATTCCGTGCTGGCCGCCCCCCGGCCGAAGCCGAACAGGCAGCGCCCGCCGCACAGTATGTCCAGCAGCGCGATCTGCTCGGCCACCCGCACCGGGTCGTGCCAGGGCAGCACGATCACCGAGGTGCCGAGGTGGATGCGCCTGGTCTTGCCGGCGAAATAGCTCAGCAACTGCACCGGGTCGGGCGACATGGCGTAGCCGGTGAAATGGTGCTCCAGCGCGAACAGCGAGTCGAAGCCGAGCGGTTCCGCCAGTTCGCCCAGGCGCAGATGGTCGGCCAGCACCGAGGCATCGCTGCGCCCCGGCTTGGTGAGCATGTTCATCGACATTCCGACCTTCATGGCCGCGTTCCTCCCGTTGGTTTCGGTTCAGCCTGCCGGCGGAAAACCCTCGTATTGCGGCAGGTCGTCGGTGATGGTGAACCATGGCGCCTTGGAGCCGGTGAAGATATGGGCGGTGGGGCGGATGCCGGGATCGTCCTGCATCGTGCCAAGCGCCACGTGGACGTATGCGCCGTCGCGCACCACCGAGAACAGCAGCGAGCCGCAGCGCGCGCAACGGATATCATGGCTCGCCGCGGCATCTCCGACCACCAGCAGCGTGTCCTCGCCCCCGGTCAGCGTCAGACGATTGCGCGCGACCCCGGCAAAGGGCTTGAACGCCGAACCGGTCACCCGCCGGCATTCGGAGCAGTGGCAGTTCAGCGCATAGGCAAAGTCGCCGTCCACCGCATAGCGGACGGCGCCGCAATAGCATCGGCCGCGCCGGGTCACAGGTCCGGCGGCGTGTAGTAGGGCTTGTCGCCCAGCGCGTTCACCCGGTCCCAGAACGCCGCCCCGCCGGCCAGGCCGGAGGGTTCCAGGGCCATCGCGTCGCGGAACATCGACCAGGAGTCCGGGTGCAGCCGGCTGGCTTCGGCGAAATGCTCGCCCGCCTCGGCCGCCTGCCCGTGGCGGCGCAGATGCAGCGCCAGGCGGAACAGGGCATCGGCCTGCGCCATCTCGGCGGTGATGACCGGCATGCGGGCGCGCGCCTCATCGCCGGGCAGGGCATGCTTGCCGGTTCGCACCCAGGCGCGCACCGCGTCGAGATAGGCGGCGCGGGCGGCCAGGCGGGCGGCGGCGTCTTCGGGGGCCAGGGTGCGGGTGGAAAAATCCATGCGGCGGAAATGATCGGTCGAACCGGCCGTCTCCGGCGGGCGCACGATCACGCCCCGCTCGTCGATCCAGACGCATTGCGGCACGTTGACCATGCCGTACAGCGCGGACACGCGATGGTCGCTGTCGATCAAACAGGGATAGGCCGGCCGCGCCTGCTCGATCCAGGGCCGCGCCTGCTCGGCCCCGCGGCCCTCCTCGGCCACGGCGATGACGGTGAAGGGGGCGTCGAAGAGGCAATCCTGCAAATCCTGCCACACGGACAGGTCAAGCCGGCAGCCTCACCAGGACGCCCAGGTGGTCAGGAACACCTTCTGCCCGCGATAGTCGGACAGGCGGTGCTGCTTGCCCGCGAGGTCGGGCAGCACGAATTCCGGCGCCTGGAGCCCGGCCAGGGCGGATTGGCGTTCGCCGGGCCCGGTGCCGAGCACCCAGGTCTGCCCGGCGCGGTCCGATGCCACGGGGTTGCCGAGGTGGCGCCAGAAGGCGGCCACGTCGATGTGGGTACCCTGTTTCATGCCGGCGGGGACGGGCACGCAGAATTCCTCGCGGCACATGCCCTCGGGCTTCAGCGTCCAGCCGGTGATGCGCTCGGCGTCCTCCGGGGCCAGCATCAGCCCTCCGGCGGTTGGCACCGCGTGGGTGCCGGTGTCGGTCAGAACGGTGGCCATGGCGATGGTGCCCCTCGGTTGTCCCGGCAGTCTGGCACCGGCCGGCTCAGCCTTCCAGCACCATCGGCACCACCGAGGCAACGAGCAGCAGCGCCATGGCGATGTTGAAGGCGCGCAGCCCGCGGCCATGCCCGGCCAGGCGTGCGCTCCCCTGCCCCAGCAGCGCCCACGGGATGCAGCTGGGCGGGGTCACCAGGAAGAACACCGCGCCGATCACCAGCAATTGCGGCATCGCCGGGGCGTCCGGGCGCACCCAGGCGGCGGCAATCGACAGCGCCAGCAGCCAGGCCTTGGGGTTGATCCATTGGAACAGCGCGGCAAAGGCAAAGACGACCAGCGGCAGGAGGGGTGCGTCCATATCAACGGGACAGCGTTGTTGTCCTGCCGCGGTTCGTCAACCGCGTCGCCCGGCTGAAGCGATCAATCGGCGCCCTGCTCCACCCGCGCCGGCTCGCGCGCGGCGGCGCCGGGAACGTACGGCCCACGCTGGTGCTGCGGCGTCGCGGCGCGCGGCACGGGTCCGGGCGGTGGGCGATGGCCCTCGCCACGATTGGGCTGCGGCGCATAGCCACCGCGATGGCCGCGCCCGAAATACCCAGGCCCGACATAGCCAGGCCCGACATATCCACGTCCGACATATCCAGGCCCGACATAGCCTGGCCCCCAATAGGGGTACGGCGCCGGCCGGGGGGCATAGACGCGCCCGTCATTGTAATCAGGCTCTATCGCGCAGGACGCCAGCGCGACGAGGGCGGCCAGCAATGCGATGCGGATCATCGGTTCCTCCGGGTCTCCGCAACAATGGCACGGCCACACGGCGACGCGGTGGACGGATTGCGGTGACATCGTGACACGTCAGAGAAAGACGGCCCCGGCGATCAACCCCGGCGACAGGATTCCGGTGGCCCAGGCCATGGCCGAGGCGACATTGGCCACCTGGAACGGCAATTGCGGCATGGCGCAACTGCCGGCCACCAGCGGCACCGCGCAGCGCAGCGGGCCGAAGAAACGGCCGGCGAACACACCGGCGATGCCCCAGCGGGCAAAGAAGCGCTCGCCGCGCACCAGCAGGTCGGGCGCTCGGCTCAGCGGCCAGATGGCGGGCAGCCGGTGCTTGAAGTGAAACCCGATCCAGTAGGACACCGCATCGCCCAGCACCGCCCCGGCCGCGGCCGCCACCCAGCACGGCCAGAACGGAATGCCGCTGGCGCCCAGCAGGCCGGACACGGCGAACAGGATGGCGGTGGCGGGCAGCAGCAGCGAGATCACCGCCAGCGATTCCCCGAACGCCAGTGCAAATACCATCGGCGCGGCCCAGGCCTGGTTCTCGCGGATGAAGGCGAGCGCGGCGTGAACGAAATCCTCGATGGCCAGACCCTCCGATGGCGCAAGCGCCATAATGCCATATCGGCCCGGTCCGCGCCACCGGCGTATATCGGCGCCCGGCGCGACGGGGCAGCGGGCGTTGCGGCGGGCGGACGGGCGTTCCTTCCCGAAAAAGCCGGAAAACGCCCCCCCTGCAGTGCCGGCACCAATCAGCCCAGATAGTAGCGCAGAACGAGCGTCCGCATGACGACGGCGAGCGACAGGATCGGGAAGGCCGCGACACCGCCGAGCAGGGCAAGCCGCAGCCCCCCCAGCCTCCCCAGGCCGACCGACGGCACGGCGACGATCGCGAACATGGCCAGCGGCAGGAAGTAGCGCCCCTGCACACCCTCCACGAGACGCGACCCCACGGGGGTCCAGGTCAGGTACTGGATTGAGAAAACGGCGCCACAGGCGCAAAGCAGGGCGAGCACCACCAGCACCCTGCCCCCTGCCCCGACCGCCGCCCTGGGCTGCCCCAGCACGGCGCACAGCAGGGCCGCACCCAACACGACAAGTGCCGCAGTGCGATACCATTCCGGCAGCGGCGTATCCAGCCAGCCGAGCCGACCGATGAAGCTTTCGAGATACTGCGGCGCATGGGACGTGAGAGTGGCGTAAGCAATGGCGACGATGCGCAGCGGGTCATGCAGCAGCAGGCCAAGCTGCGCCGCCGGGTCGGCACCGCGGAAATCCCCCACGACAGTCAGCGTGGTGGCCGCGACAAGGCCCGACCAGGCCGCGACGCAAGCGCCAATCGTCGCCACGCCGGTCAGCCGCCAGCGAAGCGTCACGCCGCCCGGCACGAACATCAGCAGCAGCAGCCCGACATACGGCGGACGCGCGGTCGTCACCAGGCAGAGTGTGGCGACCAAGCCGGCCAGCGACGCCTCCCGCCGCGGCGCGGATCGGCACAGACGCAGCACCAGCGCCGTGCCAAGGGCGGCACAGGACAGCAACAGCGCGTCCTGGGACGGTGTCGCGACCAGGGACAGCGACATCGGCAGGGTCATCAGCGCGAACAGCCACACCGCGGCTGCCCCGGCAAGCGCGATGGCGGCGCTTGCCACCGCAACCGCGACCATGCCGGTGAGCGCCCGCGCAAGGTACAGCGTCTGCACCACATTGAGGTCCAATCCGCGCCCGATCGCCACACCCGCGGCGCCAGGCAGGTAGAAGATCGGCGGATAGGTTGCGGTGTTGGGAAACACGCCGGGGACGCGTTCGCTGCCCCACCGCCTCGGCGGGTCCCACATCGCGCGGGTGACCTTGACCTCGGGGTGGAAATGCACCGCGTAGAACGGCGAGTAGGCAAGCAGCAGCGCGGGATCCGTGTCACCCCCGGCGGTGATCTTGCTGGACCCGTCGGGATTGCGCACCACGACCCGCCTGCCGAGCAGCACGCCATCGGCAATCTGGGCCGCGCGCATCATGTGCGTCAATTCATCCGCACTCTGGAACGGCGGCAGCATGAAGGTGAGCAGCCCGGTGGCGAGCGTGCCGAACAGCAGGAAAACTGCCGCCAGAGCCCGCGCGCCGCCGGCCCCGGACAGGCAGCGGCGCCACCCGCAGGGCGCATCGCCAGCCGAAGCGGCCCCGCCCGCGCGCGGCGCGACGGGTTGCCCATTCGCCTGGCTGGCCGCCGGCGGCATGATCACCGGCTGACCGGCGCCACGGCGCGGGTGCCGTGCCGCTCAGCCGCGCCCGCGCGTCACCAGCCGCCCTGCCCGCGCCGCGGTGGCGCCGGCGCCGTTGACATAGGCCGACTGGCCGTTGACCCAGGTTTCCAGGATGCCGATCGAGGGCCGCGTGGGGTGGTCGAAATCGGCGGCGTCCTTCACCGTCGCGGGATCGAACAGCACCAGGTCGGCGAAGGCGCCGGGGCGGATGGTGCCGCGGTCGGCGATGCCGAACACCTCGGCCACGCGGCCGGTCATCTTGTGGATCGCGGTTTCCATGCTGAACAGCTTCAATTCACGCGCGTAGTAGCCGAGCACGCGCGGAAAGCAGCCCCACAGGCGGGGATGCGGGAAGGTGTCATGCGGCAGGCCGTCGGAGCCGATCATCGACAGCGGATGCTGCATGATGCGGCGCACGTCGGCCTCGTCCATCTGGAACATGATGGCGCCGGCCGGCAGGAGTTTCTGCGCCGCCTCCTTGAGCCCCATGTTCCATTGCCGGGCGATGTCGGCGAGGAATTTGCCCTCGGCCTCGGGATGCGGGTTCGACCAGGCGATCTTGATCGGCACGTCGGCGCGCACCCGGTCGGGCATCAGCACGGTGGAGCCGGCGTAGTAGGGATAGACGTCGAAATCCACCTTGTGGCGCTGGCGCAGGCGCTCGATCAGGGCCAGCGTCTCGGTGGAGCGGCCGAAATTCTCCGGCATCGAGCATTTATGGTGGGAGATCACCACCGGCACGCCGGATTCCTCGCCGATGCGCACGGTCTCGTTGATGCTGTCGAGGACCAGATCGGCCTCGTCGCGCATGTGGGAGACGTAGATGCCGCCGGCTTCGCGCAAGGCCTGGGCGACGGCGATCACCTCGTCGGTCGGGGCCTCCATGTTCGGCGGGTAGTAGAGCCCGGTGGAGAAGCCGCTGGCGCCCTCGCGCAGGGCGCCGGCGAGGCGGGCGCGCATGTGCTCGGCCTCGCGGTCGGTCGCCGCCCGCTTCACGTCGCCGTTCATCGCTTCGACGCGCAGCGACATGTGGCCGATCATGGCGTAGGTGTTGACCGGCGCCGGGTCCTTCGCCAGCCGGTCGGCATATTCGCCGAAACTGTCGAAGGTCCACCAGGACTCGTCGCCGAGCAGGTCCAGCGGCGGGATCGGGCGGTTCTTCATGCGCACCGGGCTGAGGCTGATGCCGCAATTGCCGACCACCACGGTGGCGACGCCCTGGCTCATCTTGCACAGCATGCAGGCGGGGCCGCAGAGCACGGCGCGGTCGTCATGGGTGTGGGCGTCGATGAAGCCGGGGGCGACGGCGCGGCCGGGGGCGATCACCTCGCGGTCGGCGCTGTAGCCGCCAAGATCGCCGACGGCGGTGATGCGGTCGCCGGTGACGGCGATGTCGCCGGTGGTGCGCGCGGTGCCGGTGCCGTCGAAGATGGTGGCATCGCGCAGGATGAGGTCGCAGCGAAGGGACATCGTGTCAGTTCCTGAGCTTGGCGGTGGCCGCCGGATCGAGGGTGCCATCGGCCGTGATGGCAACCTTGTAGTGCGTGCGGGCGTCTTCGGTCGAGACCAGCCCGTCGCGGACATCGCGGGCGACCAGGGCTGCGTCCCGCGCCGCAGGCTCCCCCATGCCGCCGCCGCCGGGGAGTTCCAGGATCAGGCGGTCATTGTCGGGGATCACCTGGAAGCCCTTGGGCCGCAGCACCTTGCCGGATTTCAGGCGCACGGCGCCGGGCGCGCCATCGCCACCGCCGTCACGGCCTTTCGGCGCGTTGGCAATGCGGTCGAAGGTGGCGTTGACCGCATATTCCAGCTCGCCCTTGGTGCCGACTTCCATAATTTGACCAATGCCGCCACGGGTTTTCCCGGCGCCCCCGGAACCCTCGCGCAATTCCTTGCGCCAGAAGACGAGGGGAGAAACGTTCTCGGTCGCCTCCACCGGCATGGTCCGCACGCCGGAGGGGAAGGCGGTGGCGTCCAGCCCGTCCAGCGTGCGGCGGGCGCCGGTGCCGCCGGAGTTGAAGGTGATGATCTCGAAATCGGCCACCACCGGGCGGTTGCCGCGCGCCTGGCCGGAGACGCTGGCACCGCCGCGCATCGGCGGGTTCCACAGGCAGGAGGCCCCCTCGGCGGCCACGCGGTCGGGCACCACCTGGTGCAGGCAGCCCATCACCAGGTCGGGGATCAGGTGGCCGATGACGTGGCGCACGCTGACCGGGTAGGGGCGTGGCGCGTTGAGGATGCAGCCCTCCGGGATGGTCATGCGGAACGGGGCGAGGCTGGCCCAGTTGTTGGGGATTTCCGGCGCCACCACCACCTTGATGCCGAAGCAGGCATAGGCGCGGGTGTAGGCCGGCGGCACGTTGATGCCGCGCTGCGACAGGCCGGAGGTGCCGGCGAAATCCACCTCGATGGCATCGGGCAGGATGGTCATCGCACCGCGCAGGGTCACCGGCTCGTCGTAGCCGT
>JADLHF010000202.1 GCA_020848935.1 Acetobacteraceae bacterium | reverse complement strand
TCTTCGATGCTTTCCTTGATGCGGACCAGGAAGCTGACGGCTTCGCGGCCATCGACGATGCGGTGGTCGTAGGAGACGGCGAGGTACATCATCGGGCGGATTTCGATCTTGCCGGCGATGGCGACGGGGCGGTCCTGGATCTTGTGCATGCCGAGGATGGCGGACTGGGGCGGGTTGAGGATGGGGGTGGACATCAGCGAGCCGTAAACGCCGCCGTTGGTGATGCTGAAGGTGCCGCCGGTGAGGTCGTCGAGCTTGAGGGAGCCGTCGCGGGCGCGGCGGCCGAGGTCGGCGACGGCTTGCTCGATCTGGACCAGGGACATGGTGTCGGCGTTGCGGATGACCGGGACGACGAGGCCGCTGGCGCCGCCGACGGCGATGCCCATGTGGACGAAGTGCTTGTAGATGATTTCGTCGCCGGCGATTTCGGCGTTGACGGAGGGGAATTCCTTCAGGGCGGCGACGCAGGCGCGGACGAAGAAGCCCATGTAGCCGAGGCGGACGCCGCCGTGCTTCTTCTCGAAGGCGTCGCGGTATTCGGTGCGCAGCGCCATCGCGGCCGACATGTCCACCTCGTTGAAGGTGGTGAGGATGGCGGCGGTGTTCTGCGCCTCCTTCAGGCGGGCGGCGATGGTGCGGCGCAGGCGGGTCATCTTCACCCGTTCCTCGCCGTCCTCGGCGGTGCGCGGGGCTTTTTCGGCCGGCGCTGCGGGCGGCGGGGCGGCGGGGCGGGCGAGGAATTCCAGCACGTCGCCCTTGGTGATGCGGCCGTCCTTGCCGGTGCCGGCGCCGACCGCTTCGGCGGGGACGCTGTGCTCGGCCATGACGCGCGCGGCGGCGGGCAGGGGCGCCGGGGAAGGGCGCGCCGGGGATGGGGCGACGCGGTCGGAGGGCGGGGTGGCGGGGCGGGAGACCGGGCCGGAGGGGGTGGGCGGCGGGTTCACGCCGGGCGGCGGGTTGGCGGCGGGGCGTTCGTGCACGTTGGACGGGCCGGGTTTCGGCGTGGCGGCGGCGGCACCTTCGGCGACGATGCCGAGCACGGCGCCGACGCTGACCTCGGCGCCGGCGGCGGCGGTGATTTCGGACAGGGTGCCGGCCATCGGCGCGCCGACCTCGACGGTGACCTTGTCGGTTTCAAGCTCGACCAGCGGTTCGTCGGCGGCCACGGCCTCGCCGGGTTGCTTCATCCAGCGTGCGACGGTGGCGGTGGTGACGCTTTCGCCCAGGGTGGGCACCTTGATCTCGGTCGCCATGCGAAGTGATCCAGTTCTTGGGTCGGGGTGGAGTCAGGCGACGGTCAGCGCTTCGTCCACCAGGGCGGCCTGTTCGGCGGCGTGGACGCGGGCGAGGCCGGTGGCGGGGCTGGCGGCGGGTTGGCGGCCGACGAAGCGTGGACGCCGGGCGGCGATGGCGAGCGGGGCCAGCACCTCCTCGATCCGGCGGTCGACGTGCTGCCAGGCGCCGTTGTTGTACGGCTCTTCCTGGCACCATAGCACCTCGGCGTTGATGTAGGGGGCCAGCGCCCTGGGCAGCGAGACGATGGGGAAGGGGTAGAGCTGTTCGATGCGCACGATGGCGACATCCTTGATGCCGCGGGTGCGGCGGGCCTCCAGCAGGTCGTAGTAGACCTTGCCGGTGCACAGCACGACGCGCTTGACCTCGGCGGGGGGCGCGATCGCGTCGGTTTCGGGGATGACGTACTGGAAGCTGCTGCCGGTGGCGAAATCGGCCAGCGGCGAGACGGCGCGCTTGTGGCGGAGCAGGGATTTCGGGGTCATCAGGATCAGCGGCTTGCGGTAGTTGCGCTTGAGCTGGCGGCGCAGGGCGTGGAAGTAGTTGGCCGGGGTGGAGGGGTTGCAGACCGCCATGTTGCGCTCGGCGCAGAGCTGGAGGTAGCGTTCGAGCCGGGCGGAGGAGTGTTCGGGGCCCTGGCCCTCGTGGCCGTGGGGGAGCAGCATGACCAGGCCGGACATGCGCAGCCACTTGGTTTCGCCCGAGGCGATGAACTGGTCGATGATGACCTGGGCGCCGTTGGCGAAGTCGCCGAACTGGGCTTCCCACAGCACCAGGGTGTTGGGGTCGGCCAGGGTGTAGCCGTATTCGAAGCCGAGCACGCCGGCTTCGGAGAGCAGCGAGTTGTAGATCTCGATGCGGGCCTGTTCGGGCTGGATGTTGTTGAGCGGGGTGTACTCGTTCTGGTTGGTCTGGTCGATCAGCACGGCGTGGCGCTGGCTGAAGGTGCCGCGCTGGACGTCTTCGCCGGAGAGGCGGACGCGGTTGCCTTCGAGCAGCAGGGAGCCGAAGGCCAGCGCCTCGCCGGTGGCCCAGTCGATGCCCTCGCCGGTGTCGATGGCGGCGCGCTTGGCTTCGAGCTGGCGGGCGATCTTGCTGTTGAGGTCGAAGTTCGCGGGCACGGTGCTGATGGCGGCGCCGATGCGGCGCAGGTCCTCGGGGGTGACGGAGGTGTCGCCGTCGGTCCATTCGGATTCGCGGTCGGGGGTGGACAGGCCGGACCAGTGGCCTTCGAGCCAGTCGGCCTTGTTGGGCTTGTAGGTCTGGGCGGCCTGGTAGGAGGCTTCCAGGGTGGCGGCGAATTCGTCCCACAACCGTTTGGTTTCGTCCGGCGTGACGACGCCCTCGGCGGTCAACTTGTCGGCGTAGAGGGCGCGGGTGGTCTTCAGGTCCTTGATGGCCTTGTACATGATCGGCTGGGTGAAGGCGGGCTCGTCGGTTTCGTTGTGGCCGTGGCGGCGGTAGCAGACGATGTCGAGCACGATGTCGCAGCCGAACTCCATGCGGAACTCGGTGGCCATCCGGGCGGCCCAGACGGTGGCTTCGGGGTTGTCGCCGTTGACGTGCAGGATCGGCGCCTGGATCGCCTTGGCCACGTCGGTGCAGTACAGGCCCGAGTAGGCGTGGGCCGGGACGGTGGTGAAGCCGATCTGGTTGTTGACGACGACATGGACGGTGCCGCCGGTGCGGTAGCCGATCAGCTGGCTCATGGCGAGGGTTTCATAGACCAGGCCCTGGCCGGCGAAGGCGGCGTCGCCGTGCATCAGGATGGCCATGCCGGCGCGGCGCGCGCGGGTGTCCTTATCCATGTCCTGGCGCGCGCGGACCTTGCCGACGACGACGGGATTGACGGCTTCGAGGTGGGAAGGGTTGGGCTGGAGCGAGAGATGGACCTTCTGGCCGGCGATGTCGAGGTCGACCGAGGTGCCGAGGTGGTATTTGACGTCGCCGGAGCCCTGGACGTCGTCGGGCTTGAAGCTTTCGCCGCCGAATTCGCTGAACAGCTGCGTGTACGGCTTCTTGACGACGTTCACCAGCGTGTTGAGGCGGCCGCGATGGGGCATGCCGATGGCGATTTCGCGCACGCCGCTGCGGGCGGCGGTTTCGATGATCATCTGGAGGGCCGGGATGGTGACCTCCGCACCTTCGAGTCCGAAGCGCTTGGTGCCGACGAAGCGGCGCTGGCAGAAGGTTTCCAGGCCCTCGGCCTCGATGAGCTGGCGCAGGATGGTGCGCTTGGCGTTGCGGCCGAAGGCGGTGGCCCAGGGGGCGCCCTCGACCCGGCGCTGGATCCAGGCCTTCTGGTCGGGGTCCTGGATGTGCATGAACTCGACGCCGATCGGGCCGCAATAGGTGCGGCGCAGGAGCTGGAGGATCTGGCGCGGGGTGGCGGTTTCCAGCCCCAGCACGTGGTCGATGAAGACCGGGCGATCCATGTTGGCCTCGGTGAAGCCGTGGGTCGCCGGGTCGAGCTCGGGGTGCGGGTTGGGGATTTGCAGGCCGAGGGGGTCGAGCTGGGCTTCGAGATGGCCGCGCACGCGATAGGTGCGGATCATCATCAGGGCGTGCAGGCTGTCCCTGGTGGCGGCGCGGGCGTCTGCGGCGCTGGCCGGTGGTGGGCTGGCCGGTGTTGGGCGGTCGGTGGCGCGGCGCTGGGGCGCGGGCTCCGGCGTGGCGGACCAGCTGCGCGGGGCCCAGGAGGCGCCGGCGGCGTCGGCCAGGATGGCGCGGGATTCGTCGTTCAGCGCGGTGAAGAGGTCGGCGAAGCTGGCATCGACGCTGGCGGGGTTTTCCACCCAGCGGGCGTAGAGTTCCGCGATGAACGCCGCGTTGGCGCCGTTGAAGGCAGTGGCGAGAATATCGACGCCGGCCATGTTCGGTTCCTCGTGAGACGGTGTCGCCCGGTCGGTGCCGGGGTTGGTTCAAGATAAGGAAGGATCTTCTTTTTCTGTAGAAAAAGAAGCAAGAAGACTTTCATCCATTTTCATGTTGACGAAAGTTTTTTGGTTCTTTTTTTCAAAAAAGAACATGCTTCCTTCCTGTCAGCGGATCGCTTCCAGCATGGTGCTGCCCAGGGCGGCGGGGCTTTCGGCGACGTGGATGCCGGCGCAGCGCATGGCCTCGAACTTGGCCGCCGCGGTGTCGCGGCCGCCGGAGATGAGGGCGCCGGCGTGGCCCATGCGGCGGCCGGGCGGTGCGGTGGCGCCGGCGATGAAGCCGACGGTGGGTTTCTTGACCTTGTTGCGGGCGAGGAATTCGGCGGCGTGGATTTCGCTGGCGCCGCCGATTTCGCCGATCAGGATGATCATTTCGGTCTCGGCGTCGGCGAGGAACATTTCCAGCACTTCGATGAAGTCGGTGCCCTTCACCGGGTCGCCGCCGATGCCGACGCAGGAGGATTGGCCGAGGCCGGCCGCGGTGGTCTGGGCGACGGCTTCGTAGGTCAGGGTGCCGGAGCGCGAGACGATGCCGACTTTTCCCCGCCGGTGGATGTGGCCGGGCATGATGCCGATCTTGCATTCGCCGGGGGTGATGACGCCGGGGCAGTTGGGGCCGATCAGGCGCGAGCGGCTGGCGCACAGCGCGCGCTTGACGCGGACCATGTCGAGCACCGGGATGCCCTCGGTGATGCAGACGATGAGCGCGATCTCGGCGTCGATGGCTTCCAGGATGGCGTCGGCGGCGAAGGGCGGCGGGACGTAGATGGCCGTGGCATCGGCACGGGTGGCGGCGACGGCCTGGGCCACCGTGTCGAACACCGGCAGGTCGAGATGGGTGCTGCCGCCCTTGCCCGGGGTGACGCCGCCCATCATCCTGGTGCCGTAGGCGATCGCCTGTTCGGAGTGGAAGGTGCCCTGGGCACCGGTGAAGCCCTGGGTGATGACCCTGGTGTTCGCATCGACCAGAATGGCCATCAGGCGGCTTCCTTCACGGCACGGATGATCTTTTCGGCGGCGTCGCCCAGGTTGTCGGCCGAGGCGATGGCCAGGCCGGAGCGGGCGAGGATGTCCTTGCCCAGATCGGCGTTGGTGCCTTCGAGCCGGACCACCAGGGGCACGTTCAGCGACACCTCGCGGGCGGCATCCACCACGCCCTGGGCGATCACGTCGCAGCGCATGATGCCGCCGAAGATGTTGACCAGGATGCCCTCCACGTTCGGGTCGGACAGGATGATCTTGAACGCGGCGGTCACCCGTTCGCGCGTGGCGCCGCCGCCGACATCGAGGAAGTTGGCCGGCGAACCGCCATACAGCTTGATGATGTCCATCGTCGCCATGGCCAGGCCGGCGCCGTTGACCAGGCAGCCGATGGTGCCGCCCAGCGCCACGTAGTTGAGCGCGTGTTTCGCCGCTTCCAGCTCCTTCGGGTCCTCCTCGGTCTCGTCGCGCAGGGCTTCGAGGTCGGGGTGGCGGTACAGCGCGTTGTCGTCGAAGCTGACCTTGGCATCCAGCGCCACGATCGCGCCTTCGGTGGTGACCACCAGGGGATTGACCTCGATCACCGCGCAATCCAGCGCGATGAAGGCGGAGTAGAGCGACTCCATGAACTTGATGAAGCCGGCGGTCTGCTCGCCCTCCAGCCCCAGCGCATAGGCCAGCTTGCGGGCGTGGAAGGGCCAGAGCCCGGTGGCGGGGTCGATGGCGGCGCGGAGCATCTTCTCGGGGTGGTGGCTGACCACCTCCTCGATCTCCATGCCGCCTTCGGCCGAGGCGACGATGGTGACCTGGGCGGTTTCGCGGTCCACCAGCAGCGACAGGTACAGTTCGCGGGCGATGTTGCAGCCGGCCTCGACATAGATGCGGTTGACCCGGCGGCCGGCCGGGCCGGTCTGCCTGGTGACCAGGGTGTGGCCGATCATCGCCTCGGCCGCCGCGCGCACCTCGTCCAGCGAGCGGGCGAGGCGCACGCCGCCTTTGCCGTTCGGGTCGTCGGCGAAGTGGCCGGCGCCGCGGCCGCCGGCGTGGATTTGCGCCTTCACCACGAAGACCGGGCCAGGCAGCTTGCCCGCCGCCGCGACCGCCTCTTCCGGCGTCCAGGCGACGTGCCCGTCGAGTACGGCGACGCCGTATCGGCGGATCAGCTCCTTGCCCTGGTATTCGTGGATGTTCATGCGGCCTAGACCCCCAGCTTCTTGAAGTCCTCGATCAGGCCCTTCACCGCGGCGCAGGACTTGTCGAACGCCGCGCGCTCGGCGGCGGTGAACTCGACCTCGATGATCTTCTCCACGCCATTCCTGCCGATCACCACGGGTACGCCGACATAGAAATCCTTCATGCCGTATTCGCCGTTCAGCTTCACGGCGCAGGGCAGCACGCGGCGCTTGTCGCGCAGGTAGCTCTCGGCCATCGCGATGGCGCTGGCCGCGGGCGCATAGAACGCACTTCCCCTTTCCAAAAGCTTGACGATCTCGCCGCCGCCATTGGCGGTGCGCGCGACGATGGCGTCGATCTTCGCCTGGGTGGTCCAGCCCATCTTGACCAGGTCGGGGATGGGGATGCCGGCGACGGTGGAATAGCGGGTCAGCGGGACCATGGTGTCGCCATGGCCGCCGAGCACGAAGGCGGTCACGTCCTCGACCGAGACATTGAACTCATGGGCCAGGAACAGGCGGAAGCGGCTGCTGTCCAGCACGCCGGCCATGCCGACCACCTTGTTCGCCGGCAGGCCGGATTTCTGCTGCATCACCCACACCATCACGTCCAGCGGGTTGGTGATGACGATCACGAAGGCGTCGGGGCAGTGGGTCTTGATGCCCTCGGCCACCTGGGCGATCACGCCGGCGTTCTTGGTCAGCAGGTCGTCGCGGCTCATGCCCGCCATGCGCGGAAAGCCGGCGGTGACGATCACCACGTCGGCCCCGGCGATGGCGGCGTAGTCGGAGCCGCCGGAGATCGCGGCGTCGAAGCCGTCCACCGGGCCGGACTGCATGATGTCCAGCGCCTTGCCGGCGGCGACACCGCCGAAGACGTCGAACATGACGACGTCGCCCAGCTCCTTCAGGCCGATCATGTGGGCGAGCGTGCCGCCGATGTTGCCAGCGCCGATGAGGGCGATCTTGTTGCGTGCCATCCGGGGGGAAATCCTTGCGCGGGGTAGGGAGCGGAAACAAGCCGGCACACCGCACGGCCACCGGACAGGTCCGGAACCGCCGCAGCGTCCGAGAAGCCGGGCGTCACTAGCCCATCGGAACTTGGGGGGCAAGTTTGGGAGGCAGGAGAAGCAAGGCCAGGGCTCTGCCTTCGCGGCGCGAAGCCGCGCCACGGGACCCGCTGGGGGCAGCGGCCCCCCGACCCCATTCCATGGCCTTGGCTTGGCGCGCTACAGCGCCAATTCCACGCAGACCGGCGCGTGGTCGCTGGCCTGGGGCCAGTCGCGGGCGTCCTTGAGGATGGTTTGCCGGGCCAGGGTGCCGGCCAGGTCGTCGGTGACCCAGATGTGGTCCAGGCGGCGGCCGCGATCCGAGGTGCGCCAGTCGCGGTTGCGGTAGGACCACCAGGAGTAGAGCTTCTCGTCGTCCGGCACGAAGTGCCGCACGCCATCGACCCAGCCGGCGCGCTGCCAGGCGAGCAGGGCGTCGGTTTCGACCGGGGTGTGGCTGACGACGTCGAGAAGCTGCTTGTGGCTCCAGACATCATGCTCCAGCGGCGCGATGTTGAGGTCGCCGACCAGCACGGTGCGGGCGAGGCTGCTGCGCGCGGCGAACCACCGGGTGGCCTCGGCGACGAAATCCAGCTTGTGGGCGAACTTCTCGTTCACCGCGCGGTCGGCCACGTCGCCGCCGGCGGGGATGTAGAAGTCATGCAGCTCGATCGGGCCGCCGGGGGCGTCGAGGGTGACGGCGAGGTGGCGGCAGTCGCCCTTGCCGCACCAGTCCGGCGCCAGGTCGTTGGCCGCGAACGGCAGGCGGGAGAGGATGGCGACGCCGTTGTAGCCCTTCATGCCGCGATAGGCGACATGGTCGAAGCCCAGCGCCTTGACCCCGTCGAGCGGGAACAGCTCGTCGGGCACCTTGGTTTCCTGCAGGCACAGCACGTCGGGCGCCAGGGCCTCGATCAGCTTCGGCAGCAGCGGCAGGCGCAGGCGCAGCGAGTTGATGTTCCAGGTGGCGATGCGCAACGGCCGCCGGGCCTTGCGCGCCATCAGACGATCCTGGTGCGCACGGTGCCGACGCCTTCGACCACGCCCTCCAGCAGGTCGCCGCGCTGCACGGCGGCGACACCCTCGGGCGTGCCGGTGTAGATCAGGTCGCCCGGCGCCAGGGTGACCAGCTTGGAGAGATAGGCGATGGTCTCGGCCACACTCCAGATCAGCAGCGAAAGGTCGGAGACCTGGCGCACGGCGCCGTTCACCTTCAGCTCGATCTTCCCTTTCGTCGGGTCGGCAAGCGCGCTGGCCGGGACCAGGGTGCCGATCGGGGCGGAATGGTCAAACCCCTTGCCCATGTCCCAGGGCTTGCCCTCCTTCTTGGCGGCGTTCTGGAGATCGCGCCGCGTCATGTCCAGGCCGGCGGCGTAGCCCCAGACATGGGCGAGGGCGCCGGATTCCGCGATATTGGCGCCGCCTTTGCCGATGGCGACAACCAGCTCCATCTCGTGGTGGAGGTCCTTGGACATCGGCGGGTAGGGCATGTCGGCGCCGTCCAGCAGCAGCGCATCGGCCGGCTTGCAGAAGAAGAACGGCAGCTCGCGGTCGGGGTCGCTGCCCATCTCGCGGGCATGGGCGGCGTAATTGCGGCCGACGCAGAAGACGCGGCGCACCGGGAAGCTGCCGCCGCCGGCCACGGGCACGGCGGTGATGGCGGGGGGCGCGATCACATAGGCGGCATCCTGCGGCATGGCGATGGTTCCGGCTGGGGTGAGGGGTGGGAGGTATAGCGGCTGGCTTGGGGGCGGGCTATCCCCATGCAAAGGGCAGGTAAGGAAGGGTTCTTTTTTGAAAAAAAGAACCAAAAAACTTCTGTTCATTGGAGCTTGTGGCAACGGCGGTGCCACACGCTCCAATGAACGAAAAGTCTTTTTGCTTCTTTTTCTTCAGAAAAAGAAGACCTTCCCTTACGCTGTCTTGCGAACCCCCCAGAACACCGCGTAGCCGGAGCGGGCGAAGCCGGTCAGGTTGCTGCGGAAGGCGGTGGGGCCGAATTGCAGGCCGAGCGGCACGAACATGACGTTCTCCAGGGCCTGGCGCTGGATCTGTTCGGCGATCTTCTTCTGGGTGGCGAGGTCGGGCGCGTCGAACCAGGCGTCGCGCAGTTTCTCCACCTCGGGCAGGGTGGGGCGCCACCACGCCCCGGCGGCGGCGCCGTTGGCGCGCAGCGGCAGGGAGGTGGCCGGCGTGTTGATGGACAGGCCGGTCCAGGAGGTGGTGTAGCAGCTCCAGCCGCCCTTGTCGGTGCCTTCCTTGTTGTTGCGGCGCTGGATCATGGTGCCCCAGTCCATGCTGGCGAATTCCACGTTCAGGCCGAGCGACTTGAGCAGCCCGTCGGCGAGCAGCGAGGACTGGCGGATCGCGGCGATGTCGGTGGGCGACATCAGCACGATCTTCTCGCCCTTGTAGCCGCTTTCGGCGACCATCTTCTTGGCGGCGGCCAGGTTGGCCTGCATCAGTTCCATGCCGGCTTTGCTGGCATAGGGCGATTTCGGCGGGAACACGCCGACCCCGGTGCCGCCCAGGCTCTTGGCCTCGTCGCCCAGCACGCCGTCGACGAAATCCTGCTGCGAGACGGCGGCCAGCACCGCGCGGCGCAGCTTCACGTTGTCGAAGGGCGCCTGGTAGCTGTTGAAGAACAGGCTCATCAGGTTGCCGAGCTGGTCGAAGACCTCGATCTTGACGTCCTTGGCGCGGCGCAGGATCGGCAGGTGATCGGGCAGGACGGAGTCCAGCCAGTCGATCTCGCCGCGCTGCAGGGCGGCCAGCGAGGTGGAGGGGTCGGGCATGGTGGTCCATTCGACGCGGTCGAAATGGGTCACCTTGCCGCCGGCCCACATGCTGATCGGCTCGGCGCGGGGGATGTATTTCTCGTTGCGGACATAGACCGCGCCGGCGCCGGCGGTCCATTCCTCGCGGACGAACCTGTACGGGCCGCTGCCGATGTACTCCTTGATCTGGGTGAAGGCGTCGGTCTTGGCGATGCGCTCGGGCATGATGAAGACGCCGGTCAGGGCGTAGGGCAGCAGGGAGAAGCGCTTCTTCAGGCGCAGGCGCAGGCGGTGGTCGTCCAGCGCGACGAGCTCGTTGGTGGCGGCCATCAGGGTTTCGACCAGCGGGGCGCGGCGCTTGGTGCGCTCGATCGAGGCGACGGCGTCGGCGGCGCGGACGGGCTCGCCGTCATGGTACATCAGGCCCTCGCGCAGGGTCAGGGTCCAGGTGAGGCCGTCGTCGCTGACCTCCTCGCCGGCGACCATCTGCTTCTGCGGCAGGAAGCTCTCGTCCAGGTCGTAGAGCTTGTCCCACACCATCATGCCGTGCATGGCGGCAACCGTGGTGGTGGACCAGACCGGGTCGGGGTTGGCCAGGTCGGCGTGGGGCACGAAGCGCAGCACGCGGGGGTTGCCGGAGCCCTGGGCCAGGGCGGGGCGGGCGAGCGGCAGGGCCGAGAGGGCGGCGGCGGTCAACAAGCTGCGGCGCTTCATGGCGCGTCTCCTGGGTCGTGGTCGCGGCGGTATTGCGGCTGCAATTCTGGCGGATCGCCGGGCCGAAGGCCAGGGCAGTGCGCGGAATTCGCCCGACGGGCCGCTGCGCGCCCGCCTGCGTCAGTCGAGCGCGGCGCGCACGCGCGCGCGCAGCAGCGGCAGGATTTCGGCGGCGAACCAGGGGTTCTTCCGCTCCCACCCGCCGGTGCGCCAGGATGGGTGCGGCAGCGGCAGGCGCGCGGGCAGCTGGGCGCGAAAGCCGCGGACATGCGCGGTCATGCCGCCGGGGCCGAGCGCGCGGGCGATGGCGTAGCTGCCCACCAGCAGGGTCAGGCGCAGCGCCGGCAGCAGCGGCAGCAGGCGCGGGTGCCAGGTGGGCGCGCAAAGCGGCATCGGCGGCGCGTCGCCGCCATTGGGCAGGCGGCCGGGGTAGCACAGCCCCATCGGCAGGATGGCGATGCGGGACTCGTCGTAGAATTCCTCGGCCGCGATGCCCATCCAGCCGCGCAGCCGGGCGCCGGAGGCATCGTCCCACGGGATGCCGGAGGCGTGCACCTTGGTGCCCGGCGCCTGGCCGATGATCAGCAGCCGTGCCGTGGCGGAGATCTGCAGCACCGGGCGGGGGCCGAGCGGCAGGCGGTCGGCGCAGAGCGTGCAGGCGCGGGCGGCGGCGGCGGCTTGGGCGAGGGTCTCAGGCATCGATCCGTTGCCAGCCGTGCAGCACGCCGCTTGTGGCGGCGTCGAAGGCGAAGCGGAAGCCGCCGGCGGCGGTCTGCGGCTGGTCGCGGCGGCGGCTGATCGGCTCGCCGAGCAGGGCGCAGAGCAGCAGCGCGCCGACGCCGCCATGCGCGACGATGGCCACATCGCCCCGCAGCGGCAGCGAGAGCACGCGTTCGACCGCGGCGACAACGCGCGCCTGGGCGTCGATCGCGCGTTCCCAGCCGCGGATGCTTTCGGTGGGGTGGGCGAAGAACAGGTCGGCGGTGGCCTCGAACGCGGCGCGGGGCAGGAAGCCGGTGGCGCTGCGGTCGTTCTCGCGAAGGTCGGGGTGCAGGCCGAAGCCGCAGCCGAGATGGCCGGCCAGGATATCGGCGCCGTCGATCGCCTTGCGCTCGGTGCTGCAATGCACGGCGGCGATCCCGGCCACCCAGGGGGCGGCCAGGGCGGCGCGCATGCGGGCGCGGCCGCGGTCGGACAGCGGCCAGTCCTGCACCGGCACGGCCGGGTCGATGACCACGTCGGGATGGGTGATGTAATGGACGATGGTCATGCCAGCGGGTACTCCACCTCCGGCATGTAGACCGAGGCCTCCTTGCCCAGCAACGAGCTGAACAGGGTGAAATGCTCGATCGCGATCGGTGCCGAGCGGAACAGGTTGTGCGCCTGCACGAAGCTGGCCAGCTTGTCGGGCGGTGCATTGTCCAGCCGCGCCAGGGTCACATGCGGGCGGAAGCGGCGGCGTTCGGGCGGCAGGCCGGCGCGCTGCAGGGCGGTCTCGATCTTTCCGGCCAGGTGCGCCAGGGCCGGATTGCCGGCCACGCCGATCCACAGCGTGGTGTCGCGCCCGGCCTTGGCGAAGGTGCCGACGCCGGCGAGTTCCAGGCTGAAGCGCCGGGCGCGCAGGGCGTCCAGGGCGATGTCGATCTCCTCGGCGCGGAACTTCGGCACCTCGCCGATGAAGCGCAGGGTCAGGTGGTAGTTCTCGATCGGCACCCAGCGCGCGCCGGGAACGCCGCCGCCGCCCAGCTGCGCCAGGCGCTGGCGCGTCTCCCATGGCAGGTCGAGCCCGACGAACAGCCGCATCGCTAGCGCCCGACCCGGGCCAGCAGGGCGGCAACCAGCGGGGTCAGCCGTTCGGCCACGATGGCCGCGCCGCGGGCATTGGGGTGGATGCGGTCGGGCTGGTTCAGCGCGGGGTCGCCGGCGACGCCCTCCAGGAAGAAGCGGTCGAACATCACGCCGGGCCGGGCGCCGAGGCGGCGGAAGGCGCTCGCGAAGGCGTCGCCGTAGTCGGGGCCGAGATTGGGCGGCGCCAGCATGCCGGACAGCAGCACCGGAATGCCGCGCGCGGCCAGCGTGTCCAGGATGGCGGCCAGGTTGGCCTCGGTATCGCGCGGGTCGATGCCGCGCAGCCCGTCATTGCCGCCGAGTTCGACCAGCGCGGCATCGACCGGTGCCGCCAGCACCCAGTCCAGCCGCGCCCGCCCGCCGGCGGTGGTGTCGCCGCTGACCGCGCCGTCGACCAGCACGACGTCCAGCCCGCGCGCGCGCAGCCCGGCCAGCAGGCGGGCCTGGAACCCGTCGGACGCCGCCAGCCCGTAGCCGGCGGCCAGCGAATCGCCCAGCACCAGCAGCCGCAGCGGGGCCGCGGCGGCCGGCCGGGAGATGAAAACCGCGCAAGCCAGGGCGATCGCGGCTTTGCGCCTGCTGCAACCCGGCCCATATCGTGCGGTCATGAACACGCCCTCCACCTCCGTCCTGGCCGAAATCCCGACCGCTGCCGTGCATATGGCCCCGGATCCGGCCACGACCATGCCCCCTGGGGCGCCGCTGGTGCAGGTGCGCGGCCTGCACCTGACCGTGGCGGCGGCCGCCGGGCCGGTCAACATCCTGCGCGGCATCGACCTGGACATCGCCGCCGGCGAGGCGGTGGGGGTGGTGGGGCCGTCCGGCTCCGGCAAGACCAGCCTGCTGATGGTGCTGGCGGGGCTGGAGGCGGCGACGTCGGGCAGCGTGGTGCTGGACGGGCACGACCTGACCCGGATGGACGAGGATGCGCTGGCCCGGCTGCGGCGGCGCGAGGTGGGCATCGTGTTCCAGGCCTTCCACCTGATCGCCAGCATGACCGCGCTGGAGAACGTGGCGATCCCGCTGGAACTGGCCGGGGCGGCGGATGCCATGGCGCGGGCGGCGGAAAGCCTGGTGTCCGTCGGGCTGGGCCATCGGCTGACCCATCTGCCGGGCCAGCTGTCCGGCGGCGAGCAGCAGCGCGTGGCATTGGCCCGCGCCTTCGCGCCCCGGCCGCGGCTGCTGCTGGCCGACGAGCCGACCGGCAACCTGGACGGCGCCACCGGGGCGGCGGTGATGGAGCTGCTGTTCGAGCTGCGCGCGCGCCACGGCACCACGCTGATGCTGATCACCCACGACCCCGCACTGGCCGCGCGCTGCGGGCGGATCATCCGCATCGGCGACGGGCTGATCGTGCCGGGCGACGACGCGGCCACCACGTGATCACCATCCTGCGGATCGCACGGCGGGAGTTGCGCGGCGGCATTGCCGGGCTGCGCATCGTGCTGGCCTGCCTGGCGCTGGGGGTGGCGGCGATCGCGGCCATCGGCTCGCTGCGCGAGGGGATCGAACGCGGGCTGGCGCAGGACGGCGCGCGCATCCTGGGCGGCGACATCGACGTGCTCGGCGGCGCCCAGCCCTTGCCGGACGCATTGCGAACCTGGCTGGCCGGGCGCGGGGCGGTGCTGTCGGACATCACCACCCTGCGCTCGATGCTGGTGGCGCCATCGGGCGCGCGGCTGCTGGTGGAGCTGAAGGCGGTGGACGGCGCCTGGCCGCTGATCGGCGAGGTCGGCTTTGCCCCGGCGCAAACCATGGCCCAGGCGCTGGATGAGCGGGACGGCCGGTTCGGCATCGCCGTGGAGCCGGCGGTGCTGGAGCGGCTGGGGGTGGCGCCGGGGGCGGTGCTGCGGCTGGGCACCGCCAGCCTGGAACTGCGCGCCACGGTGGCCGCCGAGCCGGACCGGGTGGCCAGCCCGTCGCTGTTCGGGCCGCGCGCGCTGGTGTCGCTGCCGGCGCTGGCGGCCACCGGGTTGCTGCAACCCGGCGCCATCGTGGAGCACCACCTGCGCGCCCGCCTGCCCGAAGCGGCGGCGCTGCCGGCGCTGCTGCGCGACCTGCGCGCCGCCTTCCCCAATACCGGCTGGCGCATCCGCCAGGCCGCGGACGCGGCACCGCAGGTCAGCCGCTTCATCGAGCGCACCAGCCTGTTCATGACCCTGGTCGGGCTGACCGCGCTGCTGGTGGGCGGGATCGGCGTGGCCAACGGGGTGCGCGCCTGGCTGGCGGCGCGCGCGCGCGCCATCGCCGTGCTGCGCTGCCTGGGCGCCTCGCAGTTGACGGTGTTCGCCATCGCGCTGGTGCAGGTGATGGCGTTGGCCGTGCTGGGCGTGCTGATCGGGCTGGTGGCCGGCGCGGGGCTGCCGGTGCTGGCGACGCTGCTGCTGGGCGATGTGCTGCCGGTGCCGCCGGTGCAGGGGCTGTTTGTCGGCCCGCTGGCGCTGGCGGGGCTGTTCGGCCTGCTGACCGCGGCCAGCTTCGCGCTGTGGCCGCTGGGCCGGGCGATGCGGATTCCCGGTGCGGCGCTGTTCCGCGACGCCATGATGCCGGCGCGGGCGCGGCCGCCGGCCTGGCTGGTTGCCGCCAATGCGGTGCTCGCCGCCGCCCTGGTGGGGCTGGTGGTGGCGGCCAGCGAGGACCGCGGCTTCGCCCTGTGGTTCTGCGCGGCGGCGGCGGGCACGCTGCTGCTGTTCCGGCTCGGCGCCTGGGCGCTGATGGCGGCGGCGCGGATTGTTCCCAATGGCAGGCGAGCCTGGGCGCAGCTGGGCCTGTCCAACCTGCACCGGCCGGGTGCCGCCACGCCGCTGATGCTGGTGTCGGTCGGGCTGGGCCTGTCCACCCTGGCGGCCGTCGTGCTGATCCAGGGCAATGTGCGCCGCCAGATCGCCGAGCAGTTGCCCGCGCGGGCGCCGAGCTTCTTCTTCATCGACATCCAGAACGACCAGCTGGCGCGGTTCCAGGCGCTGCTGGCGGCAATCCCCGGGGTGGGCGAGGTGCGCCACGTGCCCAGCCTGCGCGCGCGCATCGTCGCCGTGGCCGGGGTGCCGGCGGACCGTGTGGCGGCGACGCCGGACACCGCCTGGGCGCTGCGCGGCGATCGCGGCCTGACCTACGCCGCCGTCCCGCCGGAAGGCACGCGGCTGGTGGCGGGGGCGTGGTGGGCGGCGGACTACCAGGGCAAGCCGCTGGTGTCGTTCGATGCCAGGCTGGCCGAGGGCTGGGGGGTGCGGATCGGCGACGTGATCCGGGTGAACGTGCTGGGGCGCAACCTGGACCTGACGGTGGCGAGCCTGCGCGACATCGCCTGGCGCAGCATGGGCCTCAACTTCACCATGGTGGCCAGTCCCGGCCTGCTGGCGCGGGCGCCGCACGCCAATGTCGCCACCGTGCGCGCCGCGCCCGGCGTGCAGCCGCTGGTGCTGCGCACGATCACCGACGCGCTGCCCAATGTCTCCGGCATCCGGGTGGAGGAGGTGCTGCGCAGCCTGTCCGACCTGCTGTCGCGGATTGCCGCGGCCCTTGCGGCGACCGGATCGCTCACCCTGGCCAGCGGGGCGCTGGTGCTGGCGGGCGCGGTGGCGGCGGGGCAGCGGCAACGCATCCGCGAGGCGGTGATCCTGAAGACCCTGGGGGCGACGCGGGGGCAGATCCGGGCGGCGTGGCTGGTGGAGTTCGGCATGCTGGGGCTGGTGGCCGGCGTGCTGGCCGCGGCGGTGGGAACGGCGGCAAGCTGGTGGGTGGTGCGGTTCCTGATGCGGGCCGACTGGGCGTTCCTGCCCGGCACCCTGGCGGCGACGGTGGTCTCCTGCGTTGTGATGATGCTGCTGGTGGGGTTCGCCGGCACCGAGGCGGCACTGCGCGCGCGCGCGGCGCCGCTGCTGCGCAATGAGTAGCGGGAGGTAGGAAGATCAGGGAGGTCTTCTTTTTCTGAAGAAAAAGAAGCAAAAAGACTTTCCATGAATTATTCATCATCACTGCCGGGTTTTTGCGCACCAGTGAATGGAAGTTTTTTGGTTCTTTTTTTCAAAAAAGAACGCCCTTCCTGTTGGCTCATCGCCCTTCGCAGGGGTGCGGCATGCCGCGCCCGGCAAACATTACCGCGAATTCGCTTGAACGCCGGCGCCAAGGCCCCAAAATGGGGGGGCAGACGGGCATCCTGCCCAAGCTAGGGAAGCAACGCACATGGCTATTGGCCCCGAATATCGCGCCTACCCGGGCGTCAGCCGCGCTGCGGATACCGCCGCCGTGCTCGACGCCGGGCTTCGTGCCTACATGCTGCGCGTTTACAACTGGATGACGTCCGGCTTGGTGCTGACCGGCATCGTGGCCTACGGCGTCGTCAGCGTGCCGGCGATCTACGAACTGTTCTATCCGCAGGTGATGACCCCGCGCGGCCTGATGCATGTCCCGGGCGCGCTGGCCTATGTGGCGATGTTCGCGCCGCTGGCATTCGTGCTGGTGCTCAGTTTCGGCGTGAACAAGCTGTCCAAGACCGCGGTGCAAGGCCTGTTCTGGGCGTTCAGCGTGGCGATGGGCGCCAGCATTGCCAACATCTTCAAGATCTATACCGGCCAGAGCGTGGCGCAGGTATTCTTCGTCACCGCCGGCACCTTCGCGGCGATGAGCCTGTACGGCTACACCACGCGCGCCGACCTGACCAAGTTCGGCGGGTTCCTGATCATGGGCCTGATCGGCATCATCATTGCCGGCGTGGTCAACATGTTCGTCGGCAGCGGGGCGCTGGCCTTCGCCATCTCGGTGATCGGCGTGTTCGTCTTTGTCGGCCTGACCGCCTATGACACCCAGCGCATCAAGGCGGACTACATTCAGTTCGCCCATGCCTATGGCCCGGACGAGGCGGCGAAGCGCAGCGTGTTCGACAGCCTGACGCTGATGCTGAACTTCATCAACCTGTTCATGCTGCTGCTGCAGCTGATCGGCGTGCGCCAGAGCAGCAACTGACCGCAAGCGGGCTGGACGAAAAAGGCCCCGGGGGGCAACCCCCGGGGCCTTTCCTTTGTCACGGGGTCCGGGGCGAAGCCCCGGCGGGTTCGAGGGCAGAGCCCTCGCCTTGCCCTTGCTTTGCGCGCGGCCACCGGCCAGCCCCGCGCGCGATACCAGCCCGCGAAACGGCCGGAAGAGTCGGCCATTTCGCGGCCCGGTATCAGAGCGACTTGAGGAAGAGGCCCAGCTTGACCAGCGCGGCGTTCTTGTCGGTCTGGTCCAGTGCCGCGAGTTCGGCGGCCAGGCGGTCCATGGCGGCCTCGTAGATCTGGCGTTCGGAGAAGCTCTGGTCGGGCTGGCCGGCGTTGCGGTGCAGGTCGCGCACCACTTCGGCGATCGAGGCGGGGTCGCCGGAGTTGATCTTGGCTTCGTATTCCTGGGCGCGGCGCGACCACATGGTGCGCTTGATCCGCGCGCGGCCCTTCAGCACGGCCAGCGCCTCGTCGAACATCTTGCGGGTGGACAGCCGGCGCAGCCCGGCGGAGCGGGCCTTGGAGACCGGTACCCGCAGGGTCATGCGGTTTTCCTCGAAGGTGATGTGGATCAGTTCGAGGTCGTGGCCGGCGATATGCTCCTTGGCGATCTTCTCCACCTTGCCCACGCCATGGGTGGGATAGACGACGTAGTCGCCCTCGGAGAACGATTCATCCTTGTTGGAGGCGCGCGAGATCGGTGCCGGGCGGCCGTTCATCGGCGCCGCCACCGGGCGCGGCGCGGGTTCGGCGGGCGCCGGGGGGCGGGGTGCTTGGAGGTCGTTGGCAGGAATTGTCACGATAGGTTTGGTCTCGATCTGTGATTTGGGGGGCGACTTGGGTGTCGCCTGGAAAGGCGCGGGGGGTGTCGCCTGGAAAGGCGCGGGGGGTGTCGCCTGGAAAGGCGCTGGGGGTGTCGCCTGGGAAGGCGCGGAGCCTGTCGCCTGGGAAGGCGCGGAGCCTGTCGCCTGGGACGGCGCCGCAGCGGCGGCTTTCCTGGGTGGCGGAGGCTGCAGGCTGGTGGCGGTCGCGCCAGCCTGCCTTGGAGCGGCCTGCCGCGGGTTGGCCATGGCGGATGCCATGGCTGGCGCCGGCTTGACCAATGATGCCTTGCCGGGCGGCGACTTGGCGGCGGCCGATCGGGCCGGCACCGCCTTGATGGACGCGGCCTTCACCGCGGCCGCGGGCTTGATCGCCGCAGGTTTCGCGGCTGCGGGTTTGGCCGATGGTTTCGCGGCCGTGCCCTTGGGGGCTGTCCTCTTGGACGTGCCCTGCGAGCCGTCCTGCGCGCCGGATGCCTTCATGCCGAACCTCGCCGCCTCACCCTGTTTCAGCCTCTGCCGTCTCCTGCCGGGCAAGTCGGGGAACACCGGTACGCGGCGTCGCGGGGGCAGGCCCCGGTCCGCCACGATGGTTCCGTACCCTTGCTGAGCAGGCAGGAAAGCCGACGGATCGCGCATCCGCGCGTTGCGGCAGCCTCGCCCTGGGGGGGACCATAACACGAAATCGGCGCCACGTCATGGGGCCACGTCATGGGGCCACGTCATGGCGGGATGGCGCGGGCGGGGAAGGTGGGGCCTAGCCGGGCTCCGGCGAGAACAGCGCGGCCTTGCCGGGCGTGTCTTTCCAGTCATCGGCATCGGCCGGCGGCTCGCCCTTGCGGGTGATGTTCGGCCACAGCGCGGCATAGGTGCGGTTCTGCTCCAGCCAGGCGGCGGCCTTGTCGTCGCTGTCCGGCACGATGGCCTCGACGGGGCATTCCGGCTCGCAGACGCCGCAATCGATGCACTCGTCGGGGTGGATCACCAGCATGTTCTCACCGACGTAGAAGCAGTCCACCGGACAGACCTCCACGCAGTCCATGTATTTGCACTTGATGCAGGTTTCGGTGACCACATAGGTCATCGGCGGCTCCCGGGCAGGTCAACGGTTGCTATGGGCAGGCGGGGTGACGACAGGAGATCAGGATGGCGGGCGATCAGGGGGATATGACGCCGTTTCCCCGTCCGGGCAAGGCATGGCGTCCGCCGGCGGGATCTCGCGGTACAGCGTTGCCGCCTCGCCGGCCGGGCCGCGGCGGGAGGCCAGGGCGCGGATCTCGATCACCCGAACCGCGCCGCGCAGCGCCAGGGTGACGATGTCGCCGACCCGCAGCCGGGCATGCGGCTTGTCGGTGGGCTGGCGGTTGATGCGCAGCCCGCCGCGGCTCACCAGGGCGGCGCAGTCGGCGCGATGGCGCATGAAGCGGGCGCACCACAGCCATTTGTCCAGCCGTTGCCAGCCGATATCCTCGCGCTCGCCGGCCGGACCGCCGCTCACGTTCCGCCGCCGCTCATGTCCCGCCGCCGGTCATGCCCCGCCGGGACGCAGCCGCGCCAGCATCGCGAAGGGGCCATGGGCGGCGGGCGCGCCGGCCGGCGGCTCGGCCCGGCGGCGGCGCAGCGGCGCAATCATGGCCGGCGCCGGCGGGCCATACTGGCCTTTCGCCAGGGCGGCGGCGGGCTGGACGCGAAAGCCGAGGCCGCGCAGCACCGCGGGCAGCAACTCGGCACGCAGCGACAGGCGCTGGCACAGCTCCGGCGGCAACGGGGCAGGCCGCGCGCGCGCCGCCCAGGCCAGCTCGGCGCCCACCCGCTCGGCAATGTCCAGGCGCAGCAGCGCCGGCCCCGCCGCCACCCAGCCCATGGCGGCGGCAAATCCCTCCGGCCAGTCCGGCGGCGGCGCGATCGAAACCAGGCCCGGCGGCGGCAGGTCCGGCGCCGGCCGCCCCTCCGCCAGCGCCCACAGCGCCGCGCGCAGCCGGGCGGCGGCGGGCTTCAGCATCGCCGTCATGAACAGCGCCTGGCGCCCCACCCGCACCCCCAGCCCCTTCAGCACCTGGCGCTGCTGCGGCGACAGGTCGTGATCCGCCTCCAGCGCCGGCGCCACGCCCAGCCCCTCGGCCACGCGGTGCAGCGCGCCACGCAGCGACGGCGCGATGTGCGGCGCCTCGGCGGCGGCGAACAGCGCGGGCAGGGCGGCGCGCAGGAAGGTGTCGAGAAAGCGTTGCAGCCGGACGCGCAGCCGCTCGCGCTGCGCGCCGTCCAGCAGCGGGCTGTCGCGCACCTCCACCATCGGCCGCCGCCGCCCGGCGCCGGGCCGCAGCACCGCCACGCCATGCCCGTCCCAAGTGATCGCCGGCTGGGCGGCGGAAGGCTGGGCGGCGGAAGGCTGGGGTGCCAGCACCAGCGCGAAGGCCTCGTCGCCCGCCGCCTCCAGCCGGGCCACCCGGCGCGGGATTTCGTCGGCCAGCGCACGGCGTGCGGCGCGCAGCACCAGCTTGCGCGCATCGCCCTCGGTCATCGGGTCCGGCAGGAAGGTGAAGCCCTCGATGTGGCCCACCGGATGGCCCTCCACGATCACCTCGCCCCGCCTGGTCACCGCGGACAGCAGCGCCTCGCTGGCGCCGGGTTCCAGGCGGCGCAGCAGCATCGCGGCGCGGCGATCGACGAAGCGGGCGATCAGCTTCTCGTGCAGCGCGTCCGACAGCAGGTCCTCGGCCTCCCGCGCGCGGGCCTGCCAGTGGGCGGCATCGCGCAGCCAGTCGGCGCGCGCGGCGATATAGGACCACACCCGCACGCCCGACAGACGCTGCATCAGCGTGTCGATATCGCCATCGGAACGGGTCAGCGCGGCGATCTGCCCGGCGATCCAGTCGGTCGGGATGGCGCCGTCGCGCACCACATGGGCGAAGATGCGCGCGCATAGCCGGGCATGGCTGTCATCGGCGATCTTGCGGAAATCCGGCACCTGGCACGCCTCCCACAGCAGCCGCAGCCGCGACCGGCCGCGCGCGAGGCCGCGAATGTCGGGATCGCGCGCCAGGGTGGCCAGCGTCTCCAGGTCGGAGGCCTGGTTGCCGCGCGCCAGCAACGGCACCGGCGGCGGCGCCTGCAAGCCGGCCAGCAGGGCATCGATATGGGTGAAATCCAGCGCGCTGTTGCGCCAGCACAGCTGCTCCAGCGGCGCGAAGCTGTGGTTCTCCACCGCGCGCACCTGCTCGTCGTCCAGCGGCGGGCACGCGCCGGTGGTGCCGAACGTGCCATCGCGCATGCCGCGCCCGGCGCGCCCGGCGATCTGGGCGATCTCGGCGGCCATCAGCGGGCGCGGCCGGTGCCCGTCGAACTTGGACAGCCGGGCGAAGGCGACATGGTTCACATCCATGTTCAGCCCCATGCCGATCGCGTCGGTCGCGACCAGGAAATCCACCTCCTTGTCCTGGTACAGCGCCACCTGCGCGTTGCGCGTGCGCGGGCTGAGCCGCCCCATCACCACCGCGCAGCCCCCCCGCCGCCGGCGGATCGCCTCGGCGATGGCATAGACCTCGGCCGCGCTGAACGCGACCACCGCGCTGCGCGGCGGCAGCTTCACCAGCTTCGCCGGCCCGGTATGCACCAGCTGCGACAGCCGCGGCCGCGTCTCCACCGAAATCCCCGGCACCAGCCGCTGCAACAGCGGGCGGATCGTCTCCGCGCCGAGGAACATCGTCTCCACCATGCCGCGCGCATGCAGCATCCGGTCGGTGAAGACATGGCCGCGGTCGGGGTCGGCGCAAAGCTGGATCTCGTCCACGGCGAGGAACTCCGCCTGCCGGTCGAGCGGCATCGCCTCCACCGTGCAGGAGAACCAGCGCGCCTCCGCCGGCACGATCTTCTCCTCGCCGGTGATCAAGGCGACATACCGCGCCCCCTTGCGGGCCACCATCCGGTCGTAGTTCTCGCGGGCGAGCAGGCGCAGCGGGAAACCGATGATGCCGGAGGCGTGCGCCAGCATCCGTTCGATCGCGAGGTGCGTCTTTCCCGTGTTGGTGGGGCCAAGCACCGCCTTCACCCGGGGAGCGAATCCCGACATGCCGCAATCGTCATATGCTGCGCTGCGAAATGCAAGCCAGCCATGCCGCCATCGCGATGAACTCGTTGAAACCCCTTGCGCGACCTACATATCTGCATACGAATCGGACTTCAGGCTGGCGTGAGGAGCAAACGGATGACGACGCGGGACGCGACGGTGGAACGCCATGATTTCGGCGCCGAGGTGGGGCGCCTGCTCGACCTCGTGGTGCACTCGCTCTATTCGGAGCGGGAGATCTTCCTGCGCGAACTGGTGGCCAACGCCGCCGATGCCACCGACCGCCGGCGCTTCGAGAGCCTGACCAACCCGGCCCTGACCCCGCCCGAGGCGGCGTCGGTGCGCATCGTGCCCGACACGCCGGCCCGCACGCTGACCATCGCCGATGACGGCATCGGCATGGACCGCGAGGAGATGATCTCCCATCTCGGCACCATCGCCCGCTCCGGCACCCGCGCCTTCGGCGAGAAGCTGGCCGCGGCCGCACCCGACCAGCGGGTGAACCTGATCGGCCAGTTCGGCGTCGGCTTCTATTCCGCCTTCATGGTGGCCGACCAGGTCGAGGTGACCTCGCGCAAGGCCGGCACCGACGCCGCCTGGACCTGGGCCAGCGACGGCCGCGGCGCCTTCAGCATCGCGGCGGCGGAGCGCGAGCACCCCGGCACCACCATCACGCTGCACATGAAGGAGGATGCCGACGAATACCTCGACCCCGCGCGGCTGGAGGCGGTGGTGCGCAAATGGGCCGACCACGTCACCATCCCGGTCACCATCGCCCGCGACGGCCGCGACGTGGCCGCCAACGAGGGCACCGCGCTGTGGCGCAAGAGCCGCGCGGAGGTGTCCGAGGACGACTACAACGACTTCTACCGCCATCTCGGCCTGTTCTTCGACACCCCGGCCGCCACCATCCACTGGCGCGCCGAGGGCACGGTGGAATTCCACGCCCTGCTGTTCATCCCCGGCATGAAGCCGTTCGAGCCGGCCGGCGAGCAGGAGCGCGTCTCGCGCCTGCGCCTGCATGTGAAACGAATGTTCATCACCGACCGCGCCGAACTGCTGCCGCCCTGGCTGCGCTTCGTCCAGGGCGTGGTGGATACCGAGGACCTGCCGCTGAACGTCTCGCGCGAGATGCTGCAATCCACCCCGGTGCTCGCCCGCATCCGCCGCGCGGTCACCAACCGGGTGATCACCGAGCTGAAGACCCAGGCGAAGGACGCGCAAGCCTACGCAAAGCTCTGGGAGAATTACGGCGCCGTCATCAAGGAGGGCGTGTGGGAAGACAGCGAGCACCGCGCCGAGATCGCGCCGCTGCTGCGCTTCGACTCCTCGGCGCAGGACGGGCTGGTGTCGCTGGCCGAGTACGTGGCGCGGATGAAGCCGGAACAGGCGGCGATCTACTACCTCGCCGGCGACAGCATCGCCGCCCTGCGCGGCTCGCCGCAGCTCGAAGGTTTCCGCGCGCGCGGGGTCGAGGTGCTGCTGATGGCCGACCCGATCGACGCCTTCTGGCCCGAGCGGCTGGACAGTTTCGAGGGCAAGAAGCTGCGCAGCGTCACCCAGGGCGCGGACGACCTGGCCAAGGTGGCGCCGCTGGAGGCGCCGGCGGGCGAGGCGGTGCCGACCGAGGCGCTGATCGAGGCCCTGAAAGCCGCGCTCGGCGATGCGGTCAGCGCGGTGCGCACCACCGAGCGGCTGGTGGACAGCGCGGTGGTGCTGGCCGCCGGCGGCGGCGCGGACCTGCAGATGCAGCGCCTGCTGCGCCGGGCCGGGCGGGCCGGCATGGCGATGGCGCCGACGCTGGAGATCAATCCGCGCCACGCCCTGGTCGCCGCCCTGGCCGGCGAGGTGGCGCAGGGTGCCGACATCGCCGCCAGCGCCGGGCTGCTGCTGGACCTCGCCCGCATCCAGGACGGCGACGCCCCGCGCGACCCCGCCGGCTTCGCGCGCGCGGTGGAGGCACGGCTGGCGACCGCGCTGGCGCGGACTTGACGGTCATGCTGGCGCGGACCTGACGGTCATGCTGGCGCGGACTTGACGGTCATGCTGGCGCGGACTTGACGGTCATGCTGGCTCGGACCTGACGATCACGCCGACACGGCGCGCGCGTTTGTGTCGGCGTGTTGCGGACTCCTCTGGCAAACGCTCGAAACTACAAGGGGATTACCGAATATTTAGGAACATTTCGTCGTGCAATTCCGTAACGAGGTTGTATTCCATGCGCCCCGATGGCATGTGTGTGGTTGATAAAAATTCACGCCGTCGGCGCGGATTTCGACCGGAAGGGTGTGGTCATGTCGGCCCAGGAACTGCCATTCGTCGGGGAGAGCCAGCAGGCAAGGCTGGTGCATGTCGTCCGTCCGGCGGGTCTGGATGCCTGGCTGGCCGGGCTGCCGGCGGCACAGGCGCACTACCTGCGCGACACCGGCTTTGCCGCCAAGGCACAGGAATTGCGCCTGATTCCCGGCGCCGCGGGCATCGCGGCGGCCGTGCTCGGCGCCGGTGACGATCGTTCGCCATTTGCATTCGGCGCGTTGCCGCTCGGCCTTCCCGAAGGCGACTGGAAGCTGGCCGATGGCGATTATGATTTTGCCACCGCCGTGCTCGGCTTCGGCCTCGGCGCCTATCACTACGCCCGGTTCCGCGCCCCCAAGCGGCCGCCGGCCCGCCTGGTGACCGGGCCCGCCGCGGGGCGCGCACCCGCGCAGGTGCGGGCCGCATGGCTGGCCCGCGATCTCATCAACACCCCGGCCAACCTGCTCGGCCCCGCCGAACTGGCCGCCGCCGCCGTGGCACTCGCCACCGCGCACACGGCGCAATGGACCCTGACCGAAGGCGCCGAACTGGAGTCCGCATACCCCACCATCGCCGCCGTCGGCCGCGGCTCCGTCCGCCCGCCGGTGGTGGCCGCCTTCCGCTGGCAGGGCAGCACCGCCGGCCCCGACGCGCCGCTGGTCGCGCTGTGCGGCAAGGGCGTCTGCTTCGACACCGGCGGCTACGACCTCAAGCCCGCCGCGGCAATGCTGCGCATGAAAAAGGACATGGGCGGTGCCGCCAGCGTGCTCGCCCTCGCCGCCATGCTGATGGATGCCGACCTGCCGCTCCGCCTGGTGGTCCGCCTCGGCTGCGTCGAGAACGCGGTCTCCGGCACCGCCATGCGCCCGCAGGACGTCATCCGCACCCGCCGCGGCCTGCACGTGGAAGTCGGCAACACCGATGCCGAAGGCCGCCTGGTGCTGTGCGACCTGCTGGCCGAGGCGTCCGACGAAGCCCCCGCCCTGCTGCTGGACTGCGCCACCCTGACCGGCGCCGCCCGCGTCGCCGTCGGGCCGGACCTGCCGGCGCTGTTCACCAACGACGACGCCTGGGCCGCCGCCCTCGCCCGGGCCGGGGCGGCGGTGCACGACCCGCTCTGGCGCCTGCCGCTGTGGGACGGCTACGATTCCTGGCTCGACAGCCCCGTCGCCGACCTCAACAACGTCGCCACCAAGCCGATGGCCGGCGCCATCATCGCCGCCCTGTTCATGCGCCGCTTCATCGCGCCGGGAACCCCCTGGGTCCACTTCGACCTCTATGCCTGGAACGACTCCTCCCGGCCGGGACGGCCGGAGGGCGGCGAGGTGCAGGCGATGCGAGCCGCCTGCGCCGCGATCGAGACGATGCTGCTCGCGACGTGAACCGGCGCCCAGCGCACACGCCCGGCACCGCCGGGATGCTGGTCGCCACGCCGTCTCCGGGCCGGCTCGCCGCGCTGGCGGCCCCCGGCGGATACTCATATGGAAGGGACTTCTGTCATGGCTGCTACCGCGAACCCTGAGAACCTGGTGGGTGTGCTGCGTGATACCGTCGTCGCCCTGGTGCGTCGCGACGGGCCGGACCTGTCCGCCCGCCAGCTCGGCGTGTTCCTCACCTGCTACCTCCAGGATGGCGCCCACACCGTGCGCGGCCTGGCCGCCGAGCTGAACGTCTCCAAGCCGGCGATCACCCGCGCGCTGGACCGCCTCGGCGAACTCGACCTCGCCCGCCGCAAGGTGGACCCGATGGACCGCCGCAGCGTGCTGGTGCAGCGCACCCTGAAGGGCACCGCCTTCCTGCGCGACCTGCGCGGCATCATGAACGAGGCGCAGGTCGCAGCGCGCAAGGCCGCCGCGCTGGAGCCGACGAAGAAGGTCGTCAACGGCTGAACCCCTCGCCGTACGCGCGGCGCCGTGGTGTGATGCGGGGATGGTGAACCCCTACCACCCCGCCACCTCCGGCTACCCGCGCGACATGGTGGGCTATGGCCGCACCCCGCCCGACCCGCGCTGGCCGGGCGGGGCGCTGCTGGCGCTCAACATCGTCGTCAACTACGAGGAAGGCGGCGAGGCCAGCATCCTGCACGGCGACCCGCACTCCGTCGCCTTCCTCACCGAACACATCACCGCCCCCACCGTCGGCCGCCGCGCGCTGACCGCCGAAAGCCTGTGGGAATTCGGCAGCCGCGTCGGCTTCTGGCGCGTCTGGCGCGCCCTCTCCCGCCGCGGCCTGGCCACCACCTGCTACGGCGTCACCATGGCCATGGCCCGCAACCCCGAAGCCGTCGCCGCCATGAACGAAGCCGGCTGGGAAATCGCCAGCCACGGCCTGCGCTGGAACATCGACCCGCCCGAGGATGAGGCCGGCGAACGCGCCGAGATCGCCCACACCCTGGCCCTGCACGCCGAAATCACCGGCGCCCCTGCCCTGGGCTGGTACAACCGCTCCTCCGCGCGCACCTACCGCCTGCTCAGCGAACACGGCGGCCTGCTCTACTTCGCCGACAACTACGCCGATGAACTCCCCTTCTGGGCCGATATCGCCGGCACCGCCGAACTCTTCGTGCCATACACCCTGGAAGCCAACGACATGCGCTTCGCCGTCCCCGGCGGCTTCCCGGACGGCGACGCCTTCTTCACCTACCTGAAGGACACCTTCGACGTGCTCTACCGCGACGGCCTCGAAGGCCGGCCGCGCATGATGAGCCTGGGCCTGCACGGCCGCCTCGCCGGCCGCCCGGGCCGCACCGCGGCGCTGGAACGGTTCCTGGACTACGTCGGCAGCCATGACCGCGTCTGGGTGGCCACCCGCGCCGATATCGCCCGTCACTGGCGCGCCCATTTCCCCGCACCGGAGCGGCCAGTCCAGAAGTGGTAGGAAGTCTTCTTTTTGTGAACAAAAAGAAGCAAAAAAACTTTAATAATTTATTTTTACTCTCGTCATTCTGTACGGAGTAAAGGCACCACCCGCTTCGCGCGGCCGTTGATGCCACGACTCCTAATGAATGAAGTTTTTTTGCTTCTTTTTGTTCACAAAAAGAAGACCTTCCTTGCCCTTTTCCCGTTTCCCGCTCCCAGAAAAATTTCCCACCCACCGCATTTTCCCCTTGCCCCTGCATAGTCAGTTAGTTATTATTCGTCACATGGAACCCCAGTCATCCCCCCTCGGCGACGCGATCGCCCGCCTGCGCGGCACGGCGCAGGCCGAGGAGTCATGCGCCTGGAGTCCGTACGGCATCCACGCCCTGATCATGGCCTGCCTTGTCCGCCTGTTCGCCCGTCTGGAGCAGATCTTCCAACTCTGGGAATCCGGAAACCTTCCCCCGCCCCCCATCCGTGCCCCGTCCTTCGAGCCCGCCATGCGCGCCACGCGCCCGCCTGTCGTGCGTTCATCCGGCCATCGCCGCGCCCGCCACCGCCGCCCGGCGTCGCGGCGCGTGACCGCGCGTGGACCGGCCCGCGGCCGTGCCGCCGCCCGGCCCCGTCACGCCGCCGCGCCGCCGCCCGCCCGCCGCATCCTCGCGCCGGACTCGCGGCGCATCCGCGCCGCACGCGCCCCGCCCAGCCGTCCCGCAGCCCTGCAGTGCGCGCCGTCGCGCACGCCCTTATAGTTTCGATATCAAATTGTTCCGTTATTGCTCTCCATGCCTTCCTTGATCCTTTCCGGCGCCTGGGCCATCTAGTGGGTTTCGACCACAGGACGACCCCCCGATGCGCTACATCTCCACCCGCGGGCAGGCCCCCGTGCGCGACTTCGCCGGCGTGCTGCTGGCCGGCCTGGCGGAGGATGGCGGGCTGTACGTGCCCGAAGCCTGGCCGCATTTCGCCCCGGCGGACTGGCGGGCCATGCGCACCCTGTCCTATCCCGAGCTCGCCGCCCGCGTCATGCAGCCGTTCGTGGCAAACAGCATCCCCGCCGCCACCCTGCTGCGCCTGTGCCGCGAGGCCTATGCCGGCTTCGGCCATGCCGCGGTGGTGCCGCTGGTCCAGCTGGAATCCCATCTCTGGACCCAGGAGCTGTTCCACGGCCCGACGCTGGCCTTCAAGGACATGGCGATGCAGCTCCTCGGCCGCCTGTTCGACCACGTGCTGGCCGAGCGCGACCAGCGCGTGACGATCGTGGGGGCAACCTCCGGCGACACCGGCTCGGCCGCGATCGAGGCCTGCGCCGGCCGCGCCCGGGTGGACATCGTCATCCTCCACCCCGACGGCCGCACCAGCGAGGTGCAGCGCCGCCAGATGACCACCGTGCTCGCCCCCAACGTCGGCAACATCGCCGTGGCCGGCAGTTTCGACGACTGCCAGGACCTGGTGAAGGCGATGTTCGCCGACGCGCCGTTCCGCCAGGAGATGCAGCTTTCGGCCGTCAATTCCATCAACTGGGCCCGCGTCGCCGCCCAGATCCCCTATTACGTCGCCGCCGCCCTGGCCCTCGGCGCGCCGGACCGCGAGGTTGCCTTCGCCGTGCCCACCGGCAATTTCGGCAACGTCCTGGCCGCCTGGGCCGCCCGGCGCATGGGCCTGCCGGTCGCCCGCCTGGCCATCGGCTCCAATCGCAACGACATCCTCACCCGCTTCCTGGCCGCCAACGACATGTCCATCCAGGGCGTCGCCCCCTCGCTGTCGCCCAGCATGGACATCCAGGTCAGCTCCAATTTCGAGCGCCTGCTGTTCGAACTGCTGGACCGCAACGGTGCCGCCACCGCCGCCACGATGGCGGGCTTCCGCGCCAGCGGCCGCATGGACGTGCCCGACGCCGCCTGGCGCCGGGCCACCGCCGTGTTCCACGCCCTGGCGCTGGACGACGAAGGCACCCTGGCCGAAATCCGCCGCCTGCACGCCGCCGCCGGCTACCTCGCCGACCCCCACACCGCCATTGGCATTGCCGCCGCGCGCGCCCACATGCCGGGACATGGCATCCCCATGGTCGCCATGGCCACCGCCCACCCGGCGAAGTTCCCCGATGCGATGGAACGGGCGACCGGCCAGCGCCCCGCCTTGCCGCCGGCCCTGGCCGACCTCTACGACCGGCCTGAACGCTACACCCGCCTGCCCGCCGACCTCGCCGCCATCGAGGACGCCGTGCGCGCCACCGCACTGAGGAATGCCGCATGACCGAGACGATCGAATACGGCGATGCCATCCGCGTCACCCGCCTGCCCTCCGGCCTGACCGTGGTCACCGAGCGGATGGACCGGGTGGAGACGGTCTCGCTCGGCGCCTATGTCGCCGCCGGCACCCGCCACGAGACCGCCGACGAGAACGGCGCCAGCCATTTCCTCGAACACATGGCCTTCAAGGGCACCGAGCGCCGCACCGCGGCCGGCATCGCCGAGGAGATCGAGGCCGTCGGCGGCCACATCAACGCCTACACCGCGCGCGAGCAGACCGCCTACTACGTCAAGGTGCTGAAGGAGGACATGGCGCTGGGCACGGACCTGATCGGCGACATCCTCACCCATTCCACCTTCGACGCCGACGAGCTGGAGCGCGAGCGCGGCGTGATCCTGCAGGAGATCGGCCAGGCCAACGACACCCCGGACGACATCGTGTTCGACCATTTCCAGGAGACCGCCTATCCCGGCCAGCCGATGGGCCGCCCCACCCTGGGCACCGAGGCGCGCATCCGCGGCATGAAGCGCGACGCCCTGATGGGCTACATGCGCCGCCACTACACGGCGGGCAACACCGTGGTCGCCGCCGCCGGCAACCTGCGGCACGAGGATTTCCTGGAACTGGCCGAGCGCCACTTCGCCGACCTGCCCACCGACCGCGCGCCGCCCGCCCTGCCGGGCATCTACAGCGGCGGCGAGTTCCGCGAGGCGCGCGACCTCGACCAGGTGCACATCGTGCTCGGCTTCCCCTCGGTGGCCTATGGCGATGCCGATTTCTACCCCACCATGCTGCTCTCCACCCTGCTCGGCGGCGGCATGTCCTCGCGCCTGTTCCAGGAAATCCGCGAGAAGCGCGGCCTGGTCTATTCCGTCTATTCCTTCACCGCGCCCTGCATGGATGGCGGGTTGTTCGGCATCTATGCCGGCACCGGCGAGAGCGAGGCGGCCGAGCTGATCCCGGTCACCCTGGACGAGCTGCACAAGGTCCAGCACTCGGTGAACCCCGCCGAGCTGGCCCGCGCCCGCGCCCAGGTGAAGGCCGGGCTGCTGATGTCGCTGGAAAGCACCAGCAGCCGCTGCGAGCAGCTCGCCCGCCAGATCCAGGTGTTCGGCCGGGTGATCCCCACCGCCGAGACGGTCAGCCGGATCGAGGCGGTGGGCATCGCCGATGTCCAGCGCGCCGCCGCCCGCGTCTTCCGCGCCCCCCCCACCCTGGCCGCGATGGGCCCGGCCGCCCAGGTGCCCAACATCGCCCGCATCCGCGCGAGCCTGGCGGCATGAGCGATCCGCTGGACCTGATGGCCGACCTGATCGCCCGCGCGCGCGCCGCCGGGGCGGATGCCGCCGATGCGGTGCTGATCGCCGGCACCTCGCTGTCGGTGCAGCGCCGGCACGGAAAGACCGAGCAGCTGGAACGTGCCGAGGGCCGCGATGTCGGCCTGCGGGTGTTCGTGGGCCGCCGGGCGGCGATCGTGTCCTCCACCGCCGTCGATCCCGCCGGGTTCTCTGCCCTGGCCGAGCGGGCCGTCGCCATGGCCCGGGTGGTGCCGGAAGACCCGCATGCCGGCCTCGCCGACGAAGCCGGCGCGGTGCCGGCACTGGACCTCGACCTGGACGACCCGGCCGAGCCCGATGCCGCCGCCCTGATCGCGGCCGCCAACACCGCCGAGGCAGCCGCGCTGGCCGTGCCCGGCGTGACCAATTCCGAGGGCGGCTCGGCCGGCTATGGCCGCACCGAAATGGTGCTGGTGACCTCGGCCGGCTTTGCCGGGCGCACCGTGCGCAGCGGGCATTCGATCTCGGCCACCGCGCTGGCCGGCACCGGCACCTTCATGCAGCGCGACTACGACTATTCCTCGGCGGTGCACCTGGCCGACCTCGACGACCCCGCGCAGATCGGCCGCTCCGCCGGCGAACGCGCCGTGGCCCGGCTCAACCCCAGCCGCCCGAAGACCGGCAAGCTGCCGGTGGTGTTCGATCCCCGCGTCGCCGCCAGCCTGCTCGGCCATTTCGCCGGTGCCATCAACGGCGCCGGCGTGGCGCGCGGCACCAGCTTCCTGAAGGACAGCATGGGCCAACGCGTCTTCCCCGCCGGCATCACCATCATCGACGACCCGCACCGCCGCCGCGGCCTGCGCTCGCGCCTGTTCGACGGCGAGGGCGTGGCCGGCCAGCGGCGCGAGCTGGTGGCCGACGGGGTGCTGGCCACCTGGCTGCTGGACAGCCGCAGCGCCCGCCAGCTCGGCCTGCGCAGCACCGGCCATGCCGGCCGCGGCACCGGCGGCCCACCCTCGCCGGGGCCGACCAACCTCTACCTGGCGCCGGGCACGGTGTCGCCGGCCGAGCTGATGGCCGATATCCGCGAAGGGCTGTACGTGACCGAGATGATCGGCATGGGGGTGAACGGGGTCACCGGCGACTACAGCCGCGGTGCCGCCGGCTTCATGATCCGCGACGGCAAGCTGGCCGAGCCGGTCGCCGAGATCACCATCGCCGGCACCTTGCAGGCGATGTTCGCCGGGCTGATGGCGGCCGATGACCTGAAGCTGCGCCGCGGCATGGACGCGCCGACCCTGCGGGTTACGGAAATGACACTCGCCGGCAGCTGATTGTCCCTCGAATTCGGGTCCGCATCCGCTATATCCTTGGCGCAACCATCACCCTGGGAGTGACCAAAGCAATGCGCCGCCTTTCGTTCGTCGCCGCCTTCGCCGCGCTGGCCCTCGTGCTGGCCCCGACCCTGGCCGACGCCGCGGCGGGGCGTGGGGGCTCCATGGGCAGCCGCGGCAGCCGCACCTTTTCGGCACCGCCGGCCACCCGCACCGCGCCGGGCACCGTAGCCCCCATGCAGCGCAGCACCACCCAGCCGGGCACCCCGGCGGCGGCCGCTGCGGCGCCTTCGCGCGGCCTGTTCGGCGGCGGCATGATGGGCGGGCTGATGGGCGGCCTGCTCGGGGCCGGGCTGATCGGCATGCTGTTCGGCGGCGGCTTCCTCAGCGGCATGTCCGGCTTCATGGGCTTCCTCGGCCTGATCCTGCAGATCGGCCTGGTGGTGCTGCTGGTGCGCTTCGCCATCGGCTGGTTCCGCCGCCGCAGCCAGCCCGCGATGGCGGATGGTCCGCAATTGGCCGCACGCACCCAGGCACCGGACATGGCCGCGATGCATCGCACCGCGTCCGGCGCCGCGCCGATGGGCGCCGCCGCCGCGCCGGTGGCGATCGGCCCGGAGGATTTCCAGGCGTTCGAGCAGCTGCTGAAATCGGTGCAGGCTGCCTGGTCGGATGGCAACGAGGGTGCGCTGCGCGGCTTCACCACGCCGGAGATGGCGGCCTATTTCGGCGAGCAGCTTTCCGAGATGCAGCGCCAGGGCCTGCGCAACGAGGTGCGCGACGTGAAGCTGGAACAGGGCGACCTCGCCGAAGCCTGGGCCGAGGGCGGGCAGGACTACGCCACGGTGGCGATGCGCTTCTCCAGCATGGATACTACCCGCGACCACACCGGCCGGGTGGTGGAGGGCGATGCCGCCGTGCGCAGCATGACCACCGAGATCTGGACCTTCGTCCGCCGCCCCGGCGAGGCCTGGGTGCTGTCGGCGATCCAGCAGACGCGCTGAGTTTTTGCGCGCCTGCGACGCCGCCGGGATGGCAACGTCCCGGCGGCGTTCGCGTGCCTACCCCACCCCCATCGCCCGGCGCATGAACAGGCGCTTTAGCGGCGCGATCCGGTTCACCGCGGCGATGCCCAGGTCGCGCGCCAGCCGCACCGGCGGGATGTTGTTGCTGAACAGCCGGTCAAGGATATCGGTGGTCGCCGTCATCGCCATCACCGCCGGGCCGCGTGCCGCCCGATAGCGGCGCAGCAGGTCCTCGCCGCCCGGGTCCTCCCCGGCTTCCACCGCGGCGATCACCAGCTCGGCCAGCGGGCCGACATCCTGGAACCCGAGGTTCAGCCCCTGGCCGGCGATCGGGTGGATGCCATGCGCGGCATCGCCGACCAGCGCCAGGCGCGGCGCGGTGATGCCATGCACCACCATGGCCGAGAGCGGATACGACCAGCGCCGCCCGACCAGCCGGATGGCACCGAGATGCCCGCCCAGGCGGCGCGCCACCTCGCGGGTGAAGCGGGCATCGTCGAAGCCCAGCAGGTGGCGCGCCAGCGCGTCGCGCTCGGTCCAGACGATGGCCGACAGATGCGGCGCCCCCTCGGTCGGCGCCATCGGCAACTGGGCGAACGGCCCGCCGGGCAGGAAATGCTCCAGCGCGGTATCGTCATGCGGGTGCTCATGGGCGATGGCGAACACCATGCCGGTCTGGCCATAGGGCAACTGCGTGGTGCGGATGCCGGCGGCGGCGCGCAGCGGTGAGCGGCGGCCCTCGGCGGCAACCACCAGGCGGGCGCGCAGGGTGGGGCCGCCGGCGATGCGAACCGTGGCACCGTCATCGTCGCGGTCAACCGCGGCCTCGGCCGGCGCGAACACCGACAGGGCGGGCAGGGCGTGCAGATGGGCGTTCAGCGCCATGCGCAGGCTGCGCGCCTCGACCATCCAGCCGAAGGCGGGCGCGTCGTCGAAGGGCGGCGCGGTATCGGCGGCCTCGGCGACATCGAAATGCAGGTGCAGCCGCGAGGCCGCACGGCCGGGCGTGCCGTCGCTGACCCGGATGCGGCGGATCGGGTTGGCCGGGAACGGCAGGCGCGCCCACAGCCCGGCATCCGCCAGCACCGCGCGGGAGCCGGCGGCGATGGCATAGGCGCGGCCGTCGAAATCCGGGTGCTCCATCGGCGGCAGGGCGGCGCGGTCCACCAGGGCGGTGCGCACCCCGGCACCGGCCAGGCGGGCCGCCAGCGTGCCGCCGACCGGCCCCGCCCCCACGATGCAGACATCCACGCCGATTTCGTCGCTCATGCCGCTACAGGACGGGGTATGGCGCGGATTTGCAACCCTGTGCCTGCCGAATGGGCAGTTTCGCGCCGTCGCCGCGGGTGGGGCCGCCGCAACGGCGCGATGCCGCATGGCACGGTTCTTGATTGGAGGAAGCGCCGCCCATGGAGCCTGGAGCATCCGATGAAGCCGTTCGCCGCCACCGCCAAGGTTGCCCCCACCGGTGACACCGGCAACGCGCGCCGTTGCGCGTGGGAACAGGACCAGGGCACGTGATGAAAACCTTCTTACGCCGGGCCGGCCTGGCGCTGCCCGTGATCCTCGTTGCCATGCCCGCCTGGGCCGCGGACGCCAAGGTCGATGCCGGCGATACCGCTTGGATGCTGACCAGCACCGCGCTGGTGCTGATGATGACCATTCCCGGGCTGGCGCTGTTCTATGCCGGCATGGTGCGCAAGAAGAACATCCTCGCCACCATGATGCAGAGCTTCTTCATCTGCGCGCTGGTCAGCGTGGTGTGGATGGTCGCCGGCTACTCGATCGCCTTCGGCACCGGCGGCGCCTATTTCGGCGACTTTTCCCGGCTGTTCCTCTCCGGCCTCGGCGTCGGCTGGGACAAGCCGTTCAGCCTGGCCGCCGGCACCGACAAGGCGGTAGCCACCACCATCCCCGAAACGGTCTATCTGATGTTCCAGATGACCTTCGCGATCATCACCCCGGCGCTGATCGCCGGCGCCTTTGCCGACCGGATGAAGTTCTCCGCGCTGTGCGTCTTCGTCGCGCTGTGGTCGCTGCTGGTCTATAGCCCCGTCGCGCACTGGGTCTGGGCGCCGACCGGCTGGATCGCCCTGCTGGGTGCAGCCGATTTCGCCGGCGGCACGGTGGTGCACGTCAATGCCGGCGTCGCCGGGCTGGTCTGTGCCTTGGTGCTGGGCAAGCGGCTGGGCTACGGCACGGACAACATGTCGCCGTTCAATTTGGGCCTGGCGGTGATCGGGGCGGCGCTGCTGTGGGTGGGCTGGTTCGGCTTCAACGCCGGCTCGGCGCTGACCGCCGGCGGGCGGGCGGGCATGGCGATGCTGGCCACTCAGGTCGCCGCCGCGGCGGCCACCCTGGCCTGGACCTTTGCCGAATGGATGACCAAGGGCAAGCCGTCGGTGCTGGGCGCCATCTCCGGCGCGGTGGCGGGGCTGGTGGCGATCACCCCGGCGGCGGGCTACCTGCTGCCGGGCTCGGCGCTGCTCCTCGGCCTGGTTGCCGGCGTGGTGTGCTTCTGGGCGGCGACGGCGCTGAAGCACATGCTGGGCTATGACGACAGCCTGGACGCCTTCGGCGTGCATGGCGTGGGCGGCATCGTCGGCGCGTTGCTGACCGGGTTGCTCGCCTATGGACCGCTGACCGCCGACGCGAAGAACCCCGGCGGCACGGTGGTCGCCGGAGTGGCGCAGTTCATCCACCAGGTGGTCGCGGTGGCGGCGACCATCGTGTTCTCGGCGGCCATGACCTACATCCTGCTGAGGATCATCGGCGCCACCATCGGCCTGCGCGTCTCCGAGGATGAGGAGCGCGAAGGATTGGACGTGGTGCTGCACGGCGAGCGGCTGGGCTGAGTGCGCCCCGCGCCGCGAGCAGGCCGCCCAAAGCCACCAGCGCCGCGGCGCCGGCCAGGGCCGTGGTGAGTTCGGCAAATCCCCCCGCCGCCAGCAGCAGGGTGGAGATCACCGGCGTTGCATAGGCCAGCGTGGCCAACAGGCGCGGGTCGCCGCGCTTCATGCCGAGGTCCCACAGGAAGAACGCCGCCCCGACCGGCCCGATGCCCAGCACCAGCACGCCCAGCAGCATCGTCGCATCCGGTGCCACCGTCGCCTCGAAGGCAAAGTGACTGGCCGCCGCCAGGATCGCGGTCGCCGTGCAGAACCCGGCAACCGCCCCGGTCGGCACCGCGGCCAGCCGGCGCGCCAGCACCGAATAGACCGCCCAGGTCAGGGCACTGCCCAGCGCCATCAGGTAGCCCGGCACCGAAGCGGCGCGCAGCCCCGCGCCACCGCCCAGCAGCAGCACGCACCCGGCCAGCCCGCAGGCAACGCCGGCGATGTGCCAGCGGTTCAGCCGCATCCCCGGCAGCGCGGCGGAGAACAGCACGATGAACAGCGGCCACAGGTAGTTGATCAGGTTCGCCTCGGCCGGCGGCGCCCAGGCCAGGGCGGCGAAGTAGAACGCATGGAAGCCGAACAGGCCGAACACCCCGTGCAGCCACACCACCCCGCGCTGTCGCAGCACCGCGAGTTCGCCGCGCCTGGCCAGCAACCCCAGCCCCAGCGCCGCGGAGACCGCGAAGGCCATCGCGGTCAGTTGCAGCGGCGGGAGTGCCGCGGCCGTGCGCGACAACAGGCCCAGCGTGGACCACAGCGCGATCGCGCCGCAGCCGGCGAGGGTGGCGGGGCGCATGAGGTCAGGAAGGAAGAAGGCGTTCTTTTTTGAAAAAAAGAACCAAAAAACTTTTATTCATTTCCATGCTCGGGTATGCCAACACCCCGAGAATAAAAAGTGATAAAAGTCTTTTTGCTTCTTTTTCTTCAGAAAAAGAAGACCTTCCTTCCCGTCAGTACATATGCTGCCCGCCATTGATCGACAACGTCGAGCCGGTAATGAAATCCGCATTGTCGGCGGTCAGGAACACCACGCCGCGGGCGATATCGGCCGCCTGGCCCAGCCGCCCCATCGGGATGCGGGAGATGATCTTGGTCAGCACGTCCGCCGGCACCGCGCGCACCATGTCGGTATCGACATAGCCCGGCGCAATGGCGTTCACGGTGATGCCGAAGCGGGCACCTTCCTGCGCCAGGGCCTTGGTGAAGCCGTGGATGCCGGACTTGGCGGCGGCGTAGTTCACCTGGCCGTACTGGCCGGCCTGGCCGTTGATGCTGCCGATATTGACCACCCGGCCGAACTTGGCCGCGCGCATGCCGTCGAAGGTCAGCTTGCACAGGTTGAAGCAGGAGCCGAGGTTGGTGTCGATCACCGCGTCCCACATGTCCCGCGTCAGGCGCGACATGGTGGCGTCGCGGGTGATGCCGGCATTGTTGACCAGGATCTCGATCTTGCCCAACTCGGACTGGATTTCCCCGACGGCGGCCTCGCAGGCCGCGAAATCGCCGGCGTCGAACTTCTTCACGGCAATGCCGGTCTCGGCGTGGAAGGCCTCGGCGGCGGTGTCGTTGCCGGCGTAGGAGGCAACCACGGTGCGTCCGGCGGCCTTCAGTTGCCGGCTGATCTCGGCGCCGATACCGCGCGTGCCACCGGTGACCAGTGCGATCCTGCTCATTGGTTTTCCTCCCTTTGGGCGCGACATGCCGCCTGCCATCTCATGTACGCAGCCCGTTGCGGTGTTTCAAGCTATTCCGCGGCCATTGGCGCCCGCGACCGGTGCGCCGCCCGCGCGCCGCCGGCACAGAACAGGCTGGCCACCAGGATGGCGGCGACAAGCACCAGCACCAGGTCGGGCCGGCCATGGTCGATCAGCCAGCCGAACGGCACCGGCGTCAGTGCCCCGCCCAGCGGCAGGCCGGCGGAGACGAAGCCGAACACCTTGCCGATCTGGCCGGGCGGGGCGGCATCGCGCACCATCATGTCGCGCGGGGTGCGGCTGGCGCCCAGTGCTATGCCCCCGCCCAGCATCAACCCGATCACCGCCGGGCCGGGCATCGCCACCAGCCCGACCACCAGCACCAGCCCGGCCGCCAGCACCACCGCCACCGAGGCGAACACGAGCAGGTTGGAGGTGCGGTCGGCGAAATACCCGCCCACCAGCACGCCGGCGGTGGCGCCGACCATGTAGGCCGTCAGCGCCGAGGAGGCGGCGGCCAGGTCGAGCCCGTGCACGGTATGCAGCACCGTGATCAGCCAGGACTGCACCCCGCCGCCGGCCATCGAGGACAGCAGGAAGAAGGTGAAGAACAGCAGCATCGGCCGGGTCAGCAGCAATTCCCGCCCGCCGGGCTGGCGACCTTCGGCGGCTGCCGGGCGGGCCTGATCGGTCAGCATGCGGCTTTGCAGCAGGATCGCCAGCACCAGCGGAATGCCCAGCAGCCCGACCAGCCCCAGCGATGCGCGCCACCCCATCAGCGCGGTCAGCCACACCATCACCGGCGGCGCCAGGGCGAAGCCGAGATTGCCGTTGAAGGTGTGGATGGCGAAGGCGCGGCCCATCCGCTCCTTGGTGATCGAGCCGGACAGGATGGCGTAGTCCGCCGGATGGATCACCGAATTGCCGATGCCGGAGACCAGCGCCAGCACCAGGATCTGCCAATAGGCCGTTGCCGCCCCCATCAGCGCCATCGCCAGCGTCATCAGCAGCGTGCCGCCGACCAGGAAGGCGCGCGCGCCGTGGCGATCGACCAGGAAGCCCACCGGCGTTTGCAGGATTGCCGTGGTGCCGGACATCAGCGCCACCGCCAGGCCCAGCTCGGCGAAGCTCACGTCGAACGCCTGCTGCCAGGCAAGGAACATCGGCGGCAGGCACAGCACGTAGAAATGCGACAGGAAATGCCCGGTGCCGATCAGCGCGTTGATGCGGGTGTCGCGGGTCATGCCGGCTGGGGTCCGTTGCGGTGCAGGGGCGAGGATGCGGGGGGGCTGCCGCAGCGTCAACCTTGGGGCATAGTGGCCGCCGCATGCCCCAGCCGCCCGAACCGCCCGACAGCAACGCCCGCGAGGTTGCCGCCCGCATCGCCCACGGCCATGCGCTGGCGCGGCTGGGCGAATGGGCGCAGGCGGCTTCGCGCTACTACGCGGCGCTGGAAATGGCGCCGGGTTCGGCGGAGGCGCATTTCCATCTCGCCAACACCCGCGCCCAGATGGGCGACATCAGCGGCGCGATCGATTCGCTGCACGACACGCTGGCCTTCGCCCCCGACCATGTGGCCGCGCGCACCAATCTGGGCCACCTGCTGCGCGCCACCGGCCAGCCCGCGGCGGCACTGGAGGAGTATCGCCGCGCCATGTACCTGGCGCCGCGCGACCCGGCCGCGCGCTACCACGTGGCCACCGCGCTGGCCGACCTGGACCGGCTGGAGGAGGCGGTGGTCTGGTTCACCCAGGCCGCCGAGGCCGGCCACCTGCCGGCCTTCGCCGCGCTGGGCACGGTGCAGATGCAGCTCGGCCAGCCCGGCGCCGCCCTGCGCTGGTTCCGCCTGGCGCGCCAGGCCGGCGACAGCGCGGCTTCGGTGCGCCTGGGCGAGGGGCTGAGCCTGCTGACCATGGGCGACCTCCAGGCCGGCTGGGACGGGTACGAGGCGCGGCCGGTGCCGTCGCCGTTCCTCGGCGGGCGCGACGCCGCCTTGCGCTGGAACGGCAGCCAGCGGATTGCCGGGCGGACCCTGCTGGTGTGGGCCGAGCAGGGCCTCGGCGACAGCATCATGTTCGTCCGCTACGTGCCGCTGCTGCGCCAGCGTGGGGCGCGCGTGATCCTGACGGTCCAGGCGCCGTTGCTGGCGCTGATGGACGGGCTCGCCAACCAGGTGGTGCCGGAGGGCAGCACGGTCACCTTCGACCTGCACTGCCCGCTGCCCAGCCTGCCGCGCGCCTTCGCCACCGAGCTGGAAACCATCCCGGCGCGGGTGCCCTACCTTCAGGTGGACATCAACCGGCTGAAGCGGTGGCAGGCGAGGCTTGGCCCGAGCCCCCGCGTCGGCCTGGTCTGGGCGGGCAATCCCGACCATGGCGGCGACCGCCAGCGTTCCCTGGTGCGTGCCGACATCGCGCCGCTGCTGGCGATCCCCGGCATCGCCTGGAACGTGCTGCAGAAGGAGCTTTCGGCCGACGACGAGGTGGCGCTGTCCGAAGTGCCCGATCTCCGCGTGCCCGGCCCGGGCTTCGGCGATTTCGCCGATACCGCGGCGGCGATCGCCGGGCTGGACCTGGTGGTGACGGTGGATACCTCGGTTGCCCACCTGGCCGGTGCGCTGGGCAGGCCGTGCTGGATCATGCTGCCCCATGCCGCCGATTTCCGCTGGCTGCGCGACCGCGATGACAGCCCGTGGTACCCCAGCGTGCGGCTGTTCCGCCAGGCCCGGCGTGGCGACTGGCCCGGCGTGGTGGCGGCGGTGGCTGATGCGCTGCGCGATTTCGCAGCCGGGCGATAGGCGGCGGGGTCGCGCTACAAGGCCGCCTTCAGCATCGCCACCGCATGGCCCAGCATGTCCAGCGGCACCACGTAGCCGCTGCCCGGCGCCGCCTCGCCGACCACGTAGCCGTAGCGCAGCCCGGCGCAGGAGGCGAGCGACCAGAACAGCTTGCGCGGGTCGGCCGGCCCCACCAGTTCCAGCACCGAAGCGCCGGGCGGGCAGAAGGCCAGTTCGGCCAGCACCGGTGCCTGCGGTGCGACCACCGCCGCGGCGCCGCGCAGGGAGGCGATGCGCACGGCAAGCCCAGTATGTTCGGCAAGGCCTGTATGTTCGGCATCCAGCACGGCAAAGCCGTGCGCCGCGAGCGTCGCCTCCACCGCATCGGCGTTCTCCGGCGCGTGCGCGGGGGCCGGGCGCAGGTAGAACAGCCCTGCCGGTGCGGGCGGGGGCGCCAGCGGCACCAGCGCCGCGAGCGCCCGTGCCGCCACGGCGGCGAACGGCGCCACGTCCTCGGCGGGGAACCGCGAGGTGACGGCCAGTCGGGCGCAGGCCACCGGCGCGTCGGCCAGCCAGGCCACCCCATCCGGCGCGATGCCCAGCAGCGCCAGCATGTCGCGCAGCCAGGGGGCGGAGGCGAGCGCATCGGGCAGCAACAGCAGCAGCGCGGGCGCGTGCCGCCGCAGCCGCGC
>JADLHF010000201.1 GCA_020848935.1 Acetobacteraceae bacterium | reverse complement strand
GGGGGGGGCGGCCGTGCTTGCGCGGTGGGTGCGATCGGGAAAACAGGTAATCGAGGCCGCCCCGATGTGGCCGTTGCCCGACGGGGCTAGGCTTGGCGAGGGTGCCAGCCTGCCGACGCTCGGCCAGATGATCCAGGCGCATGGTTGGCTATCACCGCGCGCCTGAGTGGCGCTTGATACACGTCAATGCGCGCGACGCGTGGTCGGCCGACATTCCCAGACTACCAGGGTGACCCTGCTCGCTTTACTCGGTCGGAGGCCGCGGACGTGACGCTTGCCTGTCCGGCGTTGATTTCAAGTTTCGATCTCGCATTGTGCCGACCGGTCGACATTTATTGCGAGCGGACGTCGACGGCGCTTGACGCGGAGTTGGTGAACGCATTCACCAACGCGGCTTTCCTGGTTGCCGCGTGGGCCGCTTGGCACATGCACCGCCAAGCCCCGCCACGAGCCATCCGCGCGATCCGCGTGCTGATTTTCCTGATGGCGCTCACCGGCCTCGGAAGCTTCCTGTTCCATACCGTGGCGACCCGATGGGCCGAGTGGGGCGACGTCATCCCGATCGTGGCCTTCATGCTGGCCTATATGTGGTTTGCCATGACCTGGCTGTTCGGCCTTGCCATCGTGACAAAGCTCCTGGTGATCGTCGGGTTCTCCATCGTCACGCTGTGGCTGGAGGCGCAGGTTCCGTCCACGGTGCTGTGGGGCGGCGCGTTCTACCTGCCCACCGTGCTTGTCGCGGTCACCGTTGCCGCGGCGCTGCAGCGGATGGGCCACCCGGCTGCCCGCGCCATGGCGGTCGCGGTCAGCACCTTCTTCCTTGCCTTCGCCATGCGATCGCTGGATTCGCCCCTGTGCGCCACCGTGCCGACCGGCACGCACTTCCTGTGGCATCTGTTGAACGCACTGTTCGTCTATTTGTTGGTCCGGCTGGCGATCCTGCATGGCAGCGATCCGGCCGGGCAGCCGGCGCGCGGCTGAGCCGGCAGCAGCCATGGGCGCAAGTGACCAAGCCCTGATCGCCGACCTTGTCGACTGGTTCGAAACTTGGCCGCAGCATGCCGCGGCATCGGCGGACGCGTGGGCGATGCGCGATCGGCTGCATCCCTACGACCATCTGTTCGCCCCGATCACGGTCAACCGGCTCGCCCTGAAGAACCGCCTCGTGATGGGGCCGATGGGCAACCTGTCGATGGTCGATCCGTCGGGGCGGCCGAATACAGCGATGATCGCCTATTTCGCGGCGCGGGCGCGCGGCGGCGTCGGCCTGATCATTTCCGGGCTGGTCCCCGCCTCCCCGGCATCCGATCCATCAGTGCTGCAGCCGGGGGGCTCGGCGTGGTTTCCCCGTATCGACGGCGCCCGCAGCGTGTTGGCCGGCTGGCGCGATCTGGCGGAGAGCATCCACGCCCATGGCGCGCGCTTTTTCATCCAGCTGACCCCCGGGCTGGGCCGCGTCGGCTCGCCGGAGTGCCTGCCGGCACGCTGGCGCCTGCCGGTATCGGCGTCCTGGAATCCAAATTTCTACGTGCCCCAGGTCCCCTGCCGCCCGCTCACCGACCGCGCCGTGCGCCGCATCGTCCGCGACATGGGTCAGGCCGCGATCGATGCGCAGGCCAGCGGCATCGATGGCATCCACGTCCATGGCCACGAAGGCTATCTGCTTGAGCAGTTTGCCAATCCGGCGTTCAATCGCCGCCGGTTCGGCCGCTACGCCGACTGGCAGGCCTTTGGGCTGGACATCGTGCGGGAGATCCGCCGCCGGTGCGGCCCCGCCTATCCGATCATGTACCGCATCGACCTGTCGCTGGCGCTGCGCGAGACCTACGGTGACCGCATGGATACCGATCCCGTCCTGCGGCGGTTCCACTGCGAGCGCAGCGTGGCGATGTCGCTGGCCTATATCCGCAACCTGGTCGCGGCGGGCGTCGACATGATCGACGTCGACCTCGGCTGTTATGAGAACTGGTGGCTGCCGCACCCACCCGGACCGATGCCGGCCGGCGCATTCCTGCGCGTCGCCAAGTGCGTGAAGGACGACCTGGCGGCCAACGGCGTCATCTCGAATGCCGGCTGCGCGGTCCCGGTCGTCGCGGTGGGCAAGCTCGGCTATCCGGATATTGCCGAGCGCGCCCTGCGCGATGCCAATTGCGACATGATCATGCTGGCGCGGCCGCTGCTCGCCGATCCCGACTGGCCGCGCAAGGCGTTCGCCGGCCAGGTGCGGGACATCGCGCCCTGCATCGGCGACCACGAGGCCTGCATGAACGAGATCGTGCGCGGCGGTCACCTGCAATGCGCGGTCAATCCGCGCACCGGGTTCGAGGCGCGCTATCCGAGCGTTCCCCCTTCGGCGCCGGCGCCGCGGCGTATTGCTGTGGTGGGCGCCGGCCCGGCCGGCATCACCGCCGCCTGCCTCGCCGCCGCGCGCGGACACAGCGTCGTTCTGTTAGAACAGAAGACGCACCTCGGCGGATGGCTGCGCGCCGGCGCGGCCCCGGCGATCAAGTTCGACGTCGCCAGCTACCTCGCCCACCTCGAACACAAGGTCCGGGAGGCAACGCGGCGCCACGGCCTGGCGTGCCGGCTGGAGACCGACGCGACGCCCGACCTGTTGCTCACGGGCGGCTTCGATGCCGTGGTCTGCTGTACCGGCGCCACGCCGCTGACGCCGCCGCTCGCTGTTGGCGCGGGTGTTCCCGCCGTGCAGGCGACCGAATTGCTGCTGGACCCGGCGCTGGCGGCTGGCGCGCGGCAGGTGGTGATCATCGGCGGCGGCGATGTCGGGTGCGAAACCGCGCACATGCTGGCGTTCGAACACCACAAGCAGGTGACCGTGGTCGAGCAGTCCGATGCCCTGATGCGGGCGAGCTGCACGGCGAACCGTGGCTACCTGATCCACGCGCTCGCACGACAAGGCGTGGGATTGCTGACCGCCGCCAGGCTGGAGCGGATCACGCAGACCGGGGTGGACCTAG
>JADLHF010000200.1 GCA_020848935.1 Acetobacteraceae bacterium | reverse complement strand
TCAGCACGCAGCGCAGCTTCAGCATCCCCAGCTCGAAGGCGGCGAACATCCCCACCGGGCCGGCGCCGACGATCGCCACGTCGGTCTCGATACTCTGGCTCATGACAATCCGCCCCAATCGCTGCGCGCGCCCAATCGCTGCGCCTGCATTGTGCCCTGCCGCGCCGGTCGGGCAAACTGCCGCCATGCGCCATCCCCTGCCCAGCCTCGCCGCGACCCACGCCCTCGCCGCCCGGCTCGCCGCACAGGTGCGGCCAGGGGACGCCATCCTGCTGGAAGGCCCGCTCGGCGCCGGCAAGAGCGCGCTCGCCCGCGCCTTCCTGCGCGCCATCACCGGCGATCCCACACTGGAAGTCCCCAGCCCCACCTTCACCCTGGTGCAGAGCTACGACACGCCGCGCGGCCCGGTGCATCATTTCGACCTCTGGCGGCTGGACGGCCCCGCCGCCCTGGCCGAGCTCGGCTGGGACGATCTCTCCCGCGACATCGTGCTGGTCGAATGGCCCGACCGGCTCGGCGACCTGCGCCCGCCGGAATCACTGACGATCCGCCTGGAAGCCACCGGCCCGGAGTCGCGCGCCGCCGATATCGACGGCTGGCCGGGCCGCCTGGCATGAACCTCGCCACCCTGCCGCCCAACGCCCCCTTCCTGGACAGCATCGCCGCCGAATGGCTGGCCCGCCACGGCGACGCGAACGGCCTGATCCTGCTGCCCACCCGTCGCGCCGCCCGCGCATTGGCCGAAGCCTTCCTGCGCGCAAGCAATGGCAAGCCGCTATTGCTGCCCCGCATCACCGCCATCGGCGCGCTGGACGAGGCGCCGCTGGCCCTGTCCGGCGCCCTCGCCCTGCCGCCCGCCGTCGAACCCGCCCATCGCCTCGCCGCCCTGGCCCGGCTGGTGATGGCCCTGCCGCAGGAGCATCTGGCCGGCGCCGCCGACCGCGCCTGGCGGCTGGCGCGCGAACTGGCGCTGCTGATGGACCAGGCCGAGCGCGCCGAGCTCGACCTGCGCGAGGCCCTGCGCCACGCCGCCGCGGCGGAGCATGCCAGCCATTGGCAGGTCACCCTAGATTTCCTCGCCATCGTCACCGAGGTCTGGCCGCACTGGCTGGCAGACCAGGGCCTCGCCAACCCCGCCGCCCGCCAGGTGCTGCTGCTGAACGCCCAGGCCGAGGCCTGGACCGAAACCCCGCCCTCCCATCCCGTCTGGACCGTCGGCATGCAGGGCGGCATCCCCGCCGTCGCCCGCCTGCTGCGCGCCGTCGCCGGACTGGAGCAGGGCCAGGTGGTGCTGCCCGGCCTGGACCTCACGCTGGCCGATGCGGTGTGGGAGGCGCTGGACGATCCGCACCCCCAGGCCGGCCTGCGCACCCTGCTCGCCGGCCTCGGCGCCACGCGCGGCGACGTCGCGCGCTGGCCCGCCACCACCGCGACCCCGGATGCCCGCGTCGCCCTGCTGTCGCGCGCGCTGCTGCCGGCCATGGCGCTGGGCGACTGGCGCACCGAACCCGACCTGCCGCAATCCGCGCTGGACGGGCTCTACCGGCTGGAAATCGCCGACCAGCAGGAGGAGGCGGTGGCCATCGCCATGATCCTGCGCAACGCGCTGGAACAGCCCGGCCACCGCGCCGCCCTGGTCACGCCCGACCGCGCGCTCGCCGGCCGCGTCTCGGCGGAGCTGCAACGCTGGGGCGTGCTGGCCGATGACAGCGCCGGCGAGCCGCTGTCCCACACCCCGCCGGCGGTGTTCCTGCGCCTGCTCGCCGCCACCATCGCCGACCAGCTCGGCCCGGTCAGCCTGCTGGCGCTGCTCAAGCACCCCTTCGCCGCCGCCGGGATGGCACCGGCCGCCTGCCGCGCCGCCGCCCGCGCCCTGGAACGCGCCTGCCTGCGCGGCCCCCGCCCGCCCGCCGGGCTCACCGGCCTGCGCATCGCCGTCGCCCGTGTGCCCGAAGCCGCCCGCGCCCCGCTGGCCGGCCTGCTGGACCGGCTCGAATCCTGCCTCGCCCCGATGCTGCGCCAGTCTGTCGCGATGGCCCCGACCACGCTGCTCGCCACCCTGGTCGAAACCGCCGAGGCCCTGGCCGCCACCGACGCACGGCCCGGCCCGGCCATCCTGTGGGCGCATGAGGAAGGCGAGGCCCTGGCCACCGCGCTCGCCGGCCTGCTGCCCCACCTGGCCCTGCTGCCCGACCAGCCCCCCGCCGTGCTGCCCGGCCTGCTCGACGCGCTGCTGGAGGGCGAGGTGGTGCGCAGCCGCCGCGTGCTGCGCGGGCGCGCCAGCCAGGGAGAGCACCCCCGCATCTTCATCTGGGGCCTGCTCGAAGCCCAGTTGCAGAGCGTCGATGTCGTGATCCTCGGCGGCCTGGTCGAGGGCATCTGGCCACCCGCCACCGACCCCGGTCCCTGGCTCAGCCGACCGATGCGCGCCCGCGCCGGCCTGCCCAGCGCCGAGGTCGCGGTCGGCCTCGCCGCCCACGACTTCACCGCCGCCGCCTGTGCCGCCCCGGTCGCGGTGCTGTCCTGCCCCCGCCGGCTGGACGGCGCCCCCGCGGTGCCGGCCCGCTGGCTGGTGCGGCTGGAGGCGATGCTGGCGGGGCAGGGGGTCCACCTCCCCCCCCATCCCGCCGCCGCCTGGGCCGGCCAGCTCGACCAGCCCGCGCAGGTCCAGCGCCTGTCGCCCCCCACCCCGCGCCCGGCGGTCGCCCTGCGCCCGCGCCGGCTCAGCGTCACCGAGATCGCCACCTGGCTCGCCGACCCCTACGCCATCTACGCCAAGCATGTGCTCGGCCTGCGCAAGCTCGACCCGCTGGAACAGGCCACCGACGCCGCGGACTACGGCACCGTGGTGCATGACGGGCTGCACCGCTTCCTCGATGAGCACGGCGCCCGCTGGCCGGCCGGCGCGGCGGCGAAGCTGCGTGCCGCGCTGGAAGCCGCCCTGGCCCGTGCCCAGCTCCGCCCGGCCTTGGCGGAATGGTGGCGCCCCCGGCTGTGGCGCATCGCCGACTGGGTGGCCGCCATCGAGCGCGACCGCCGCAGCGCCGCCCCGCTCACCGCCCTCGTCACCGAGGTCACCGGCCACTGGCACCTCGCCGTGCCCGGCAGCTTCCACCTGACCGGCCGCGCCGACCGTATCGAACGCCGCACCGACGGCATGCTGGCGATCCTGGACTACAAGACCGGCGCGCCCCCCTCCCACGCCGATGTCCAGGCCGGTTTCGCGGCCCAGCTGCTGCTGGAGGCCGCGATGGCGCAGGATGGTGCCTTCGCCGACATGACCGGCGAAGCCGGCGAACTCGCCTACTGGCACCTGACCGGCGGCTTCGAGCCGGGCCACGTCCGCCCGCTGTTCAAGGGCGACCCCACCGCCATCGCCGACGCCGTGGCCGACGCCCGCGCCCGCCTGCGCGACCTGGTCATTGCCTTCGACGACCCGGCCCAGCCCTACCTCTCCCAACCCCATGCCGGCCGCGTGCCGCGCTTCTCCGACTACGGCCAGCTCGCCCGCGTCGCGGAATGGGATGTCGCCGGCGAGGGGGACGAGGAATGAGCGAGTCCGCCCGCGAGGAGGCCAACCGCGCCCAGCGCATCGCCGCCGATCCCGCCGTCTCCGCCTTCGTCGCCGCCTCGGCCGGCTCCGGCAAGACCAAGCTGCTGACCGATCGGCTGCTGCGCCTGATGTTGGGGGGTGCCGACCCCGCCCGCATCCAGTGCCTCACCTTCACCAAGGCCGGCGCCGCCGAAATGGCGCTGCGCCTGCAACGCCGCCTCGGCCGCTGGGTCACGCTGGACGACTCCGTGCTGGATGCCGAACTCCGCGCGCTGGAGGCCATCCCGCGGCCCGAACTGCGCCGCCGCGCCCGCGCCCTGTTCGCAACCGTCCTCGACCTGCCCGGCGGCATGCGCATCGGCACCATCCACGCCTTCTGCCAGTCGCTGCTGCGCCGCTTCCCGCTGGAAGCGGCGCTGAGCCCGCATTTCCGCGTGATGGACGAACCCGACGCCGCCGTGGCGCTGACCGAGGCGCGCGAGGCCATGCTGTCCGGCGTCTTCGAACCCGCCCAGCGCAGCGCCCTGCACGACATCGCCGGCCTGGTGCCGACGCTGGACGGCCTGGGCAAGCTGGTCGAGAAGCTGCGCGCCAAGCCCGCAGAGCTGGCCGCGGCCACGGCGATGGGCCCGGCAGCACTCGAAGCCGCGCTGCGCCGCCTGCTCGGCGCCCGCGACCCCGCCGAGGTGGCGGTGGAGATGGCCGGCGGCATGGACACGCCATCCCTGCGCGAAGCCGCCGCCGCACTCACCGAGGGCGCACCCGACAAGGGAAGCCGCCTCGGCACCGCCCTGGCCGAATTCCTCGCCTTGCCCGTCGCCGACCGGCAGGATTCATTGGAGATCTGGCGCGCCCTGCTGTTCACCGGCACCGGCGAGCCGCGCAAGCCGAAGGGCTTGGTCCCCGGCAAGTTCCTCGACACCAACCCGGCGGTGGCAGCCGTCCTGGCCGCCGAACAGGCCCGCATCGCCGAACTGGACGATGCCGCCCGCGCCTGGCAGGTCGCCGCCCTGTCCGCGGCACTCGCAGGGCTCGCCGGCCCCGTCGCCGCCGCCTATGCCGCCGGCAAGGAGCGGGCGGGGATGCTGGATTACGGCGACCTGATCCACCGCACCACGGCCCTGCTGCGCGACCCCGGCGTGGCCTGGGTGCTCTACAAGCTGGATGGCGGCCTGGACCACCTGTTGCTCGACGAGGTGCAGGACACCGCCCCGGAACAATGGGAGATCGCCGGCAAGCTGAGCGAGGAGTTCTTCGCCGGCAGCGGCGCGGCCACCCAGCCCCGCACCGTCTTCGCGGTCGGCGATCGCAAGCAGTCGATCTACTCGTTCCAGGGCGCCGACCCCGCGGGGTTCGAGCTGTGGCGCGCCATCCTGCACCGCCGCGTCACCGCGTCCGGCGCGCAATGGCGCGATGTGCCGCTGGAGGTGTCGTTCCGCTCCACCCCCCCGATCCTGCGCCTGGTCGATGCCGTCTTCGCCCAGCCGCCGGCCTGCGACGGCGTGGCCCCGCCCGACATGCTGCGCCACGTCGCCGACCGTGCCGGCCATGCCGGGCGGGTGGAGCTGTGGCCGCTGGCGCCGGAACCCGAGCGCCCCGCCGCCGAGGCCTGGCGCGTGCCGGCCGCCAACCAGGGCTCGCGCAGCGGCATGCAGGACCTGGCCGACGCGCTGGCCGGCTGGATCGCGGCGCAGACCGACGGCTCCGTGCTGCTGGAAAGCCGCGGCCGCCCCCTGGTGCCCGGCGACGTGCTGGTGCTGGTGCGGCGGCGCAACGCCTTCGCCCGCGCCCTGGTGCGCGCGCTGAAGCTGCGCGGCGTGCCGGTGGCCGGGCTCGACCGGCTGGTGCTGACCGAACAGCCGGCGGTGGCCGACCTGCTGGCGCTGTGCGACACGCTGCTGCTGCCCGATGACGACCTGTCGCTGGCCTGCGTGCTGACCAGCCCGCTGGGGGGGTTGGACGATGACAGCCTGATGGACCTCGCCGCCGCCCGCCGGGGCTCGCTGTGGTCGGCCCTGCGCGATCGCGGCCCCGAGCGGGCCGAGTGGCAGGCGGCGCGCGCCATGATCGCCGCCCTGCTGGCCCGGGTGGACTACGCCACCCCGCACGCCCTGCTCAGCGAGGCGCTGGGCCATCTCGGCGGGCGGGCGCGGCTGCTGGCGCGGCTCGGCCCGGAAGCGGCGGAACCGATCGACGAGCTGCTCAACGCCGCCCTGTCCCATGCCCGCACCCACCCGCCGGCCTTGCAGGGCTTCGTCCACTGGCTGCGCCAGTCCGGCGCCGAGGTGAAGCGCGAGGCCGAGGGCGCGGCCCAGACCGGCCAGGGCACCGTGCGGCTGATGACCGTCCACGGCGCCAAGGGACTGCAAGCGCCGCTGGTGATCCTGCCCGACACCACATCCCTGCCGCCGGATGACGGCACGGTGGCGTGGGAAGACGGGCTGCCGGTCTGGACCGCGCGCAAGGAGTTCCGCTGCCGCGCCGCCGATGCCCTGCGCACCGCCCGGCGCGCGCGGGAGATGGAGGAATACAACCGCCTGCTCTACGTGGCGCTGACCCGCGCCGAGGACCGCCTGCTGGTCTGCGGCTGGGCCGGACGGCGCACGGCCCCGGACACCTGCTGGTACCACCTGGTGGCACAGGGTTTCACCCGGCTGGAGGCGGAAACCCTGCCGTTCGACGCGGTGGCCAGGCCCTGGCCGGGCGAATTGCGCCGTTTCGCCAGCCCGCAGACCGCGATGCCTGCGACGGCCAGCGCGCGCGATGCCGGGCCGCCACCACCCCCCCCACCACGCTGGGCCGGCGCGGCGCCGCACTGGCACCCCGCGCCGCCGCCGTCGGAGCCCGCCTTGCCCACCCCCCTGGCCCCTAGCCGGCCGGAGGGCAGCGATCTCGGCCCGGTGCCGGCCGCCGAATCGCCGCTCGCGGCCCGCGACGCCGGCGGGCTGCGGTTCCGCCGCGGGCAACTGGCGCACGCCCTGTTGCAGCACCTGCCCGACCTGCCGCCCGATGCCCGCGCGGCAGCGGCGCGGCACTATCTCGCCCGCCCCGGCACCGGGCTCGACGACCAAGCCGCCGCCGCCCTGGCCGCCGAGGTGCTGGCGATCCTCGATCAGCCCGCGTTGGCCCCGCTGTTCGGTCCCGGCAGCCGCGCCGAGGTGCCGCTGGCCGGCGTGCTCACCAGCCCCGACGGCACCGCCAGCGTGGTGGGCGGCCTGGTCGATCGGCTGGCGGTGCTGCCCGACCGCGTGCTGGTGGCCGACTACAAGACCAACCGCCGGGCACCCGCCACCGCCGACGCCGCCCCGGTGGCCTATTTGCGCCAGATGGCCGCCTATCGCGAAGTGCTGCGCGGCATCTTCCCCGGCCGGCCGGTCGCCTGCAGCCTGGTCTGGACCGGCGGCCCGCTGGTGATGGCGCTTTCCGACTCGCTGCTGGACATGCATCTTCCCTGGCATACCGCCCGGGCATTGCCGGCGGCTTGATTCCCCGCCACCGCGATCCCACCTTGACCCGATATCCCGCAGAAAGGCCCACCGACATGAGCGAGAACACCAAGCCGGTCACCGACGAAAGCTTCGCCACCGACGTGCTCGGCGCCAAGGGCATGGTGCTGGTCGATTTCTGGGCCGAATGGTGCGGGCCCTGCAAGCAGATCGGACCGGCGCTGGAAGAACTCGGCGCGGAATACAAGGGCAAGCTGACCGTGGCCAAGGTCAATATCGACGACAACCCGATGACCCCGAACAACTTCAACGTCCGCGGCATCCCCACCCTGATCCTGTTCAAGGACGGCAAGCCGGTGGACACGCTGGTCGGCGCGCGGCCCAAGAGCGCGCTGAAGCAGTGGATCGACGCGGCGCTGTAATGCGCTGAATGTTCGGTATTTTTGACGAGGGGTGGCCGTGAGGCTGCCCCTTTTCGCGTTGTGGCAAGCACGGAAGGAAGGCCTTCTTTTTCTGAAGGAAAAGAAGCAAATAGACTTCATTCATTGAGTCATTTCATCCGTTATCTTCATGAATGAAAGTTTTTTGGTTCTTTTTTTCAAAAAAGAACACCTTGCTTGCTTGAACTGAATCGAGGATCCAGCCAATGCAAATCAACGACCCCGCCGTGCTGGCCGAGGCCCGCGCCGTGTTCGACCGCTACGAGGCGGCGTTGATGGCCAACGACACGGCGGTGCTGGACGAGATCTTCTGGGCTGATCCGCGCACGGTGCGTTTCGGCATCACCGAGATCGGCTTCGGTCACGACGCCATCCGCGCCTTTCGCGCCACCGTCGCGCGCTATGCCCCGCGCATCCAGAAGCGCATCGAGATCACCAGCTTCGGCCAGGATTTCGCCTGCACCCACCTGATCTATGAGCGGGTGAACACCGGGGCGGTGGGGCGGGAGACCAAGATCATGGTGCGCTTCCCCGATGGCTGGCACGTGGTCTCGGCGCATGTCTCGCTGCTGGCGGCGGCGGACGAGACGAAGCGGAAGTAGCGCCGTCAGGCCTCGCCGTATCATTACGATACCGCGTTCGGTGCGGCGCGCCGGGGTCAGGTGGGATGCCAGAGTCCATTTGACACCAGCACCAGCCCCGCCAGCGCCAGCAGCCCGAGCACCAGGCGGCGGTAGCCGCGTTCGCTCAGCCGTACATACAGCCGCGTGCCGGCCAGGATCGGCAGCAGCATGCAGGGCGCCGCGAGTGCAAACAACCGCAGTTCCGCCGGTCCGATCAGGCCGCGCACCAGGAAGGCGGACAGCGCCAGGCTGTGCATGCTGGTATGATAGGCCTGGAACACCGCGCGCTGGTCGTCCTTGCGCCAGCGCCGGAAGGCGACCCACAGGGTGGGGGCGGGGCCGGACAGCCCGGCGATGCCGCCCATGATGCCGCCGATCCAGCCGGCCAGGGCGTCGGCTGGCCGGCCGCCGCCGGTCACCGCCGGCAGCCTTCCGGCCAGCAGCATCACCGGGCACCAGATCACCAGCAGAACGCCCAGGCCGAGCTTGAACGCCGCCGGCGAGATCAGCGGCAACAGCCAGGAGCCGATCGGCACGCCGGCCAGCCCGCCCAGGATGAACGGCCAGGCGGCCGGCGCGCGCAGGCCGCGCAGGGTCATGCGCCCGTTCAGCACCTGGCCCAACAGCGAGCAGGCCACCACCAGCGGCCCGGCGGTCTCGGGCGGCAGCACCCAGACCCAGAAGGTCAGCGCCACCAGCCCGAAGGCGAACCCCGTCAGCCCCTGCACGAACCCCGCGGCAACGGCGCCGACGGCGACCAGGAGAAGGTCCAGCTGCTACTTCACCGAGGAGAAGGCGGTGGGGGTCAGGAAGTAGTTGGCGACGTTGGCGTTGATCGGGCCGTCGGCCTCGCTTTCGGCGCGGACCTTCAGCCATTCGGGATCGGCGGCGAATTTCGGCCATTTCTCCTCGCGCTCGGCCAGCGATTCCCAGGCGAGCAGGTAGGTCAGGTCGTTGGCGCTCTCGCCCACCAGCGTGGTCCAGAAGCCGGCCTGCCTGATGCCGTGGCGCTCCCAGATTCGCAGCGTGTGGTTCTGGAAGCGGGCCAGCAGGTTGGGCAGGCGGCCGGGCAGGGTGCGGTAGATTCGCAGCTCGTAGATCATCGGTTTCCTCCGCGATGGGTGTCCAGGCTATCGTGCGCGGGGCGGCAGCGGCGTGCAACCGGGCCGATGGGGGATTGTCGGCATGCATGTGGTGGTGATCGGGGCAGGGATCGTGGGGGCGGCGTGCGCCGTGGAGTTGCAGCGCGACGGGCATGCGGTGACCATCGTCGAGCCGGGGCCGCCGGGCGGCGAGCAGGCGGCGAGCTATGGCAATGGCTGCTGGCTGAGCCCGTCCAGCGTGCTGCCGGTGGCGGCTCCCGGCCTGTGGCGGAAGGTGCCGGGGTGGCTGGCCGACCCGCTGGGGCCGCTGGCGGTGCGATGGTCGTACCTGCCGCGGGCGCTGCCGTGGCTGTGGCGGTTCCTGCGCGCGGGCTGGAGCTGGGAGCGGGTGCGCACGGTGGCGCCGGCGATGCGGGCGCTGGTGGCGGGCTGTCCGGAGCGGCACCTGGCGCTGGCCGAGGAGGCGGGGGTGGGGCACCTGATCCATCGCGGCGGGCTGCTGTACCCGTTTCCGAGCCGGGCCGATTTCCTCGCCGAGAGCGAGTCCTGGGCGATCCGGCGGGAGCAGGGGATCGAATGGACCGAGCTGGATGCCAACGAGTTGCGCCAGCGCGAGCCGGTGCTGGACCGGCGCTATACCTTCGCGGTGCATGTCCATGAGGGCGGGCATTGCGTCGATCCCGGCGCCTATGTCGCCGCCCTGGTGGAGCTGGTGGTGTCCCGTGGCGGGACGTTGCTGCGGGCGAAGGCGCAGGGGCTGGAGATCGAGGACGGGCGGCTGGTGGCGGTGCGGACCGATAGTGGTGAAATCGCCTGCGACCGGGCGGTGATCGCGGCCGGGGCGTGGTCCAAGGTGCTGGCGGCCGAGGCGGGCGACGATGTGCCGCTGGAGACCGAGCGGGGATATCATGCGCTGTTCGTCGGCGCCGAGACCGGGCCGCGCACGCCGATGATCCCGTCGGACGGCAAGATGGCCAACGTGCGCACGCCGCAGGGATTGCGGATCGCGGGGCAGGTGGAGATCGCCGGGTTGGAGGCGGCGCCGAACTGGAAGCGGGCCGAGGTGTTGCGCGACTATGCCTTGGCCACCTGGCCGGAGTTGCCGCGCGACCTCAAGCCGGAGCAGGTCAAGGTGTGGATGGGGCATCGGCCGTCGATGCCGGACAGCCTGCCGGTGATCGGCAAGGCCAGCGGCTGCGGCGAGGTGGTGCATGCCTTCGGGCACGGGCATATCGGGCTGGCGGCGGGGGCCATGACCGGGCGGCTGGTGGCCGATATCGTGTCCGGCAAGACTCCGGTGATCGATCCCGCGCCGTATGCGCCCAGCCGCTTTCGATAGGAGATTCCGATGGACCTTCCCGCCCTGCCGCCCCGGCGGACCGGCACGCTCGAACGGCCGGGCTCGACGCTGTATTACGAGGTGACCGGCAGCGGGCCGGCGATCGTGTTCGCCCATGGGCTGGGCGGCAACCACATGAGCTGGTGGCAGCAGGTGGCGCATTTCGCGCCGCGCTGGACCTGCGTGGCGTTTGCCCATCGCGGCTTCGCGCCATCGACGGCGATCGCCGGTGGGCCGGACCCGGCGGATTATGCCGATGATCTCGCCGCGCTGGTTTCGCATCTCGATCTGCCGGATGTCAGGGTGGTGGGGCAGTCGATGGGCGGGTGGACGGGCATCGAATACGCCTTGCGGCGGCCGCCGGGGCTGAAGGGGCTGGTGCTGGCGGCGACGACCGGGCCGGTTGATCCGAAAAAGACGCGGGCGCCGGAGCGGGACATGCTGGCGGAGTGGGCGACGTTCGGCGCGGCGCTGGTGCCCAGGCTGTGGGCCGGCGGGATGCATCCAGCCTGCGGGGCGCGGATGGCGGCGGAGCAGCCGGCGATGCACCTGCTGTACCGCCAGATCGACGGGATGAACGCGCATTGGGACAAGGAGGCGCTGCGGGCGAAGCTGATGGCGAGCCGGACGCGGCCGCCGGAGGACCTTCAGCGGGTGGCCTGCCCGATCCTGTTGATCGGCAATGACGAGGACGTGGTGATGCCGCCTTTCGTGGTGGATGCGATCGCGGCGGTGGTGCCGGGGGCGAAGGCGGCCCATATCAGGGATGCCGGGCATTCCGGCTATTTCGAGCGGCCGGCGGTGTTCAACCGGCTGGTCGGCGATTTCCTCGAAGCAACGCGATAGGACGACGATATGAGCGGAAACGCGCGCAGCGGGCTGCAATTGCGGTCCAAGGTCTCGGCGGAGGGGATGCTGGAGGTGTCGCTGGCAAGGGTCGAAGTGCCGGCGCCGGGGCCTGGGGAGGTGGTGGTGCGGATCGAGGCGGCGCCGATCAACCCCTCCGACCTCGGGCTGCTGCTGGGGCCGGCGGACATGACCAAGGCAAGTTTTGCGGGCACGGCGGTGGAGCCGGTGCTGACGGCACCGATTCCGGTGGGGTTGATGGCGGGGCTGGCGGGGCGGGTCGGCGAGTCGATGCCGGTGGGCAATGAGGGGGCCGGCACGGTGGTGGAGGCCGGGGCCGGGGCGGAAGGGCTGTTGGGGCGGCGGGTCGGCTTCTTCGGCGGCGCGAGCTATGCGGAGTTCCGTACCCTGGCGGCGGCGGATTGCCTGGTGCTGCCGGCGGGGGCGACGGCGGCGCAGGGGGCTTCGTGCTTCGTCAATCCGCTGACCGCGCTGGGCATGGTGGAGACGATGCGCCGCGAGGGGCATTCCGGGCTGGTGCATACGGCGGCGGCGTCGAATTTGGGGCAGATGCTCAATCGCATCTGCCTCAAGGATGGCGTGCCGCTGGTGTGCGTGGTGCGCAGTGCGGCGCAGAAGGCGTTGCTGGAAGGGCAGGGCGCGAAGCATGTGGTGGACAGTTCGGCGGCGTCGTTCCCGGACGACCTGACGGCGGCGGTGGATGCCACCGGGGCGACGCTGGGCTTCGATGCGGTGGGCGGCGGGGCGCTGGCGGGGCATATCCTGGCGGCGATCGAGGTGGTGGCGGTGCGCAAGGCGGCGAGCTACAGCCGGTACGGCTCGTCGGTGCACAAGCAGGTCTATATCTATGGCAGCCTGGACACCGGGCCGACGCATTTCGTGCGGCGGTTCGGGCTGGCCTGGGGCTTGGGCGGGTGGCTGCTGATGCCGTTCCTGGCGAAGATCGGGGCGGAGGCGGCGCAGCGGCTGCGGCAGCGGGTGGTGGACGAGCTGACGACGACATTCGCCAGCCATTATGCCGCCGAGATCGGGCTGGCGGAGGCGCTGACGCCGGCGGCGATCGCGGTCTATGGCAAGCGGGCGACCGGGGCGAAATACCTGATAAATCCGGCGAAGAAGCAGTAATGTTTTTATAACGGAACGATTAGAGCGTAGTTCCGCGACCCCGCAATGGGGCTTCGCAGCCTGGTGGGACTTCGGAGGTGGCGCGGGGCGGGAGCCGGGCGCCGGCGGTGGGGTTTCGGGCCGCGGAGCGGGCGTTGGCGCGCGTGCAGGCGGGCGCGGCGCGGGGGGAGCGCGCGTTGGAGCACGGGTGCGGCGGATTGCGCGCGCGGTTGCCGGCGGCGGCGCGGGGCTGTGGTGCGGCGGGCGCGCGGGCTGGCCGGGGACCGGGGGCCGGACGGCGCGGCGCGGGGCGGGGGCGGCGGCGGGAGCTGGCCGGCCTGCCAGAGCTGGAGGAGGTGTTCGAGGCGGGCGAACAGGCGCGTGAGGCAGGCCATGATGAGGGCGTGCAGCGCGTCGGGCAGCAGGCAGCACGCCGCGTCCGCTGCGGCTGCGGTGCAAAGGCTGGCGCTCCCGGCGCGGTTGGTGTTCGGTGTAACTAACATTTCCAGCAATTTTATCTAACTGACAGGGCCGCTGCAACCGAAACCACACACCATCCATGACGTTTTTTTGCTTCTTTTTGTTCACAAAAAGAAGGCCTTACCTTCCTGCCCCGCCTGCCCGTCGCCGCAAGCGCAGCAGCCATGCGGAGGTTGCCACGGCGCGCCGCGGCTGGGCATTTGCCACCGCGGGGCGCCAGCCTTCGCCCCCATCCAAGCAAAGGCGGGCCGTGACGGCCCGATTTCCGATGACGTTCGCATTCGATCGGCGCGGGGTCCTGGTTCGGGATCTGCGCGAGACCTTGGCCCTCGCCCTGCCGTTGATCGGCGGGCAATTGGCGCTGTTCAGCCAGCATCTGGTGGATGTGATGCTGGCCGGGCATCTGGGCGCGCGGGTGCTGGGGGTTGTTGCCATCGGCACCAACACCTGGAGTGTGGCGGTGATGGCGATCGTGGGCATGATGATGGCGTTGCCGCCGGGGGTGGCGCAGTTGGACGGGGCCGGGCGGCGCGGCGACGTGGTGGGGCTGTTCCGCCAGGCGGTGTGGCTGGCGCTGGGGCTGGGGCTGGTGATGCAGCAGGTGACGTGGTGGGGCGCGCCGGTGGTGCTGGCACGGCTGGGCATGGATGACGGGCTGCTGGCGGAGACGGTGGCGTTCACGCGGGTGCTGAGCCTGGCGGCGCCGGCGGTGGCGCTGTTCTGCGCGTGCCGCGGGCTGACCGACGGGGTATCGCGGCCGGGGGTGAGCCTGGGGTTCGGGATTCTGGGCCTGGCGGTGCTGGCGCCGCTGGGCTGGGCGCTGATGTATGGCCGGCTGGGCGCGCCGGCGATGGGGGCGATGGGGTGCGCGGTGGCGAACCTGATCGCGATGTGGGTGTCGGCGCTGGCCTATCTGGGCTTCGCGCGGTTCAGCCGGACGACGCGGGACCTGGGGTGGGCGCTGGGCGCGATCGGGCCGCGGCGGGCGGCGATCATGGGGCTGTTGCGGGTGGGCGCGCCGATGTCGGTGAGCGTGGTGCTGGAGGCGGCGGTGTTCGCCACGGCGTCGCTGGTGGTGGCCAGTTTCGGCGAGGTGGCGGCCGGCAGCCACCAGATTGCGCTGAACGTGGCGGCGCTGAGCTTCATGGTGCCGCTGGGCCTGTCGATGGCGGTGACGGTGCGGGTGGGCAATGCGGTGGGGCGCGGCGACGCGGCGGGGATGCGGCGGGCGGGGATGGTGGGCATTGCCGCGGCGCTGGTGACGCAATCCGTGCCGGCGGGGCTGATGCTGCTGGTGCCGGTGCAGATCGTGGCGCTGTACACCGGCGATCCCGCGCTGGTCGCCGGGGCGGCGGGACTGCTGACGCTGGCGGCCCTGTTCCAATTGTCCGACGGGGTGCAGGTGGCCGCGATGGGGGCACTGCGCGGGCTGAAGGACACGCGGGTGCCGATGCTGATTGCCGCCTTCTCCTATTGGGGGATCGGCATGCCGACCGGGTGGTTGCTGACCTTTGCCGGCGGGATGGGGATCGGCGGGATGTGGATGGGGCTGATTGCCGGGCTGAGCACGGCGGCGGTGCTGCTGGCGCTGCGGTTCCATCTGCGCACGCGGCGGAGGGTGGCGGGGTTGGTGATGGTGGGGTAGAACTTCTTTTTGCGAACAAAAGGAAGCAAAGAAGCCCTTTTTATTTGATCTGGGGGTGCCTACCCCTCACCCCGGCCCTCTCCCCCAAGGGGAGAGGGGATTTTTTCTTAATGGATGAAGTTTTTTTGCTTCTTTTTGTTCACAAAAAGAAGTCTTGCTTTACCTAACGGGATCGCATCCCGCGACCGTTCTTGCCATTCCCTACCGCGGCGAGGCATGCGGTGTGGGGCCATCCGCGCGGCCCTGCGTTGACCGAGCGCGCGGCTGGCGCCATACCGGCGCCATGGCGCATCCCCCGACCGACCGCATTCCGCTGCATGTGGCGGCACTGCCGTTCATCGGCCTGGCGGCGGCGCTGGCGCTCGGCAAGCCCGAATTCGGCCTGCTGGCTTTGGTGCTGATCACCGCCCTGCTCGGCAACGTGATGGCCGCGGTGCATCATGCCGAGGTGGTGGCGCTGCGCGTGGGCGAGCCGTATGGCACCCTGGTGCTGGCGCTGTCGGTGACGGTGATCGAGGTGGGGCTGATCATCTCGATCATGCTGTCGGGCGAGCCGAACCCGGCGCTGCTGCGCGATTCCGTCCATGCGGTGCTGATGCTGGTGCTGCATGGCCTGGCCGGGGTGTGCATCGTGGTCGCGGCGCTGAAGCACCGTGTCGCGGAGTTCCGCGTCGATGGTGCCAGCGCGTATCTGGCCGTGCTGTTGCCGATGGCGGTGCTGGTGCTGGTGGCGCCGAACTACGTGGTGTCGGCACCGGGGCCGTACTATTCGACGTTGCAGCTGGTGTTCGTGTCGGTGTCGTGCCTGGGGCTGTATGGCGCGTTCTTGTTCATCCAGACCCAATGGCACAAGGACTACTTCCTGCCGAACGTGGGTGCCACGGGCGGGCAGGAGGCCATGGCACGGCCGAGCGTGCGCATCGCGCTGACCTCGTTCGGGTTGCTGCTGGTGGCGCTGCTGACGGTGGTGCTGTTGGCCAAGGGTTTGGCGTCGGCGATCGATGGCACGGTGCGGCTGGTCGGAGCGCCGGTGGCGATCGTGGGCGTGATTGTCGCGGGGATCGTTCTGTTGCCGGAAACCGCGGCGGCGGTGCGGGCGGCGGCGCGCAACCGGCTGCAATCGAGCCTCAACCTGGCGCTTGGCAGCGCGGTTGCCTGCATCGGCCTGTCGGTGCCGGCGCTGGCGGTGGTGGCGCTGTGGATCGGGGTGCCGCTGGAGCTGGGGATATCGAGCGGGGCCAGCGTGCTGATGGCGCTGGGGTTCGCGGTGGCGATCATCACCTTCGGCACCGGGCGGACCACGCTGCTGGCGGGGATCGTGCACCTGGTGCTGCTGGCGACGTATATCTTCAGCGTGTTTGCGCCGTGAGTTTGCGGCCCGAGGGGAGCGCGTGCCGATGAGCTATGCCGATATCCTGATTTCCGGTGGCCGGGTGTGGCGCGGGCTGCGCGAGGGGTTCGCCGAGGCGGTGGCGATCCATGGCGGGCGGGTGGTGGCGGCCGGCGCGCGCGATGCGGTGGCGGCACTGGCGGGGCCGGGGACGCGGCGGATCGACCTGGGCGGGCGGCTGGCGGTGCCGGCGTTCAACGACAGCCACCAGCATCTGTTGCCGATGGGGTTGGGGATGGGGCAGGTGAATCTGCGGGCGCCGGAGGTGTCTTCGCTGGACCTGCTGCTGGGGCGGATCAGGGACGCGGCGCAGGGGGTGGCGAAAGGCGGCTGGATCGTCGGGCGGGGCTGGGACGACACCGAGTTGCGCGAGAACCGGTATCCCACGGCCGATGAACTGGAGGCGGCCGCCCCCGGGCATCCCGTGCTGGCGGTGCGGACCTGCGGCCATGCGGCGGTGGCGAGTCGGACGGCGCTGGCGCTGGCGGGGATCGGCGACGACACGCCGGACCCGCCGGGGGGTGCGATCGAGCGGCGCGAGGGGCGGGCGAACGGGGTGCTGCACGAGAGTGCCATCCGGCTGGTGCGGGCGCATATCGCCAAGCCCGACGATGCCGCCCTGGTGGATGCGATCGAGCGGGCGGGGCGGCACATGCTGTCGCTGGGGTTCGCGGCGGTGATGGATGCCAATGTCGGCATGGTGGCGGGGATGCGCGAGGTGGATGCCTATCACGCCGCGCGCGATGCCGGGCGGCTGCCGGTGCGGGTGTGGGGGTGCCTGGCGGGCAATCCGGACGGGATCGCCGACGAGGTCTGGGCGCGCGGCATAAGGCCGATGGATGGCTGCGACATGCTGCGCTGGGGGGCGATGAAGGTGTTTGCCGACGGCTCGGCGGGGGGGCGGACGGCGGCGATGTCCCAGCCCTATGCGCCGCACGGCAACGAGGCTCCGGGGACGGGGATGTTCATCTTCCCGCGCGAACAGTTCCATGGGCTGCTGGACAAGTATCACCGGCTGGGCTGGCAACTGGCGATCCATGCGATCGGTGATGCCGGGATCGAGGTGACGCTGGCGGGGTTCGAGGCGATGGACACGGCGGCGCATCCGCTGGCGGGGCGGCGGCACCGGATCGAGCATTGCGAGTTCGTGCGGCCGGACCAGATCGCGCGGATGGCGGCGCGCGGGGTGGAGGCGGTGCCGCAGATGATCTTCATGCACGAGTTCGGGGACATGTACGTGCAGAACCTGGGGCGGGCGCGGGCGGAGGCGGCGAATCCGATGCGGGCCTGGATCGAGGCCGGGATGCATCCGGCGGCGGGGTCGGACGCGCCGGTCTCCGAGATGGACGCGATGCCGAACATCCACGCCATGGTCACGCGGACGACCCGGCATGGCACGGTGCTGGGGGCGGAGCAGGCGGTGTCGCTGGGCGAGGCGATGCACGCCTATACCTGGGCCGGCGCCTATACCCAGTTCGCCGAGGCGGCGCGCGGGCGGCTGGTGGCGGGGCAGTTGGCCGACGTGGCGGTGCTGTCGCGGGATGTCTTCACGCTGGACCCGGCGGAATTGCTGTCGGTGCGGGCGGACATGACGCTGCGCGGTGGCGCGGTTGTCTATGACCGCCACGGGTAGGTGGCGAGCTGGACCAGCGACAGCGCGCAGACCAGCGTGCCGACCATCGCCATCAGCAGGCGCGGGCGCAGATGGCGCACCAGGGCCGCGCCCAGGGGGGCGGCCAGCACCCCGCCGGCCATCAGCGCCAGCACGGTGGGGACGTGTTGCGCACCGAGTTGCAGCAGGAACGTGGTGCTGATCGCCACGGTGACGAAGAATTCGGCGGTGTTGACCGTGCCGATCACCTTGCGCGGGGCGTGGCCGGACCCGATCAGCGAGGAGGTGACGAGCGGCCCCCAGCCGCCGCCGCCGACGGCATCGAGCAGGCCGCCGACAAACCCCAGCGGCGCGGCCAGGCCAGGCGACGTTGGGCGATCGCGCCGGCTGTCGCGGATGGCCCGCACCAGGATCGCCGCCCCGACCAGCAACAGGTAGATGTTGACGAAGGGGCGGATGGTCCAGCCGTCGATGTTGGACAGGATCCATGCCCCGGTGATCCCGCCGAGCACGCCGAAAACACCGAGGGCCAGCAATAGCCGGCGGTCGACGTTGCGGTGCAGCAGGTGAGACAGGCCGGAGGCGCCGGTGGTGGCGATCTCGGCGGCATGCACGGCGGCACTCGCCTGCGCCGGTGGCAGGCCGACGACCAGCAGGGTTGCCGAGGCGATCACGCCGAAGGCCATGCCCAGCGCGCCATCCACGAGCTGGGCCATAAAGCCGACTGCCATCAGGGTCAGGAAGTCGGTTGCCATCGCCTTGCCACAGGCTGCCAGGTTGCGGTGCGGCGGATATGGGATGCCGGGCGGGCTGTTTCACGCCCCGGCCGGTGCGATGCGGCAAAGGATGCACTGGACCCCCGGGCGCGGCTGGTGAAGTATGGCCGGGTGCTATGCCGCCATCCGCGAGGGACACCATGCCGACCACGTTGATCCGCAACGCTTCGTTCGTCGTCGCCTGGGATGCCGCCACCAAGAGCCACACCTACATGCCCGACGCCGACGTGGCGTATGAGGACGGGGTGATCCGGTTTGTCGGGCGCAACTATGCGGGCGTGGCGGATACGGTGATCGACGGGCGCGGCTTCATGGCGATGCCGGGGCTGGTGAATATCCATACGCATCCGTCTTCCGAGCCGATGAACAAGGGGCTGACCGATGAGGTCGGCTCGCCGCAATTGTACAATTCGTCGCTGTATGAGTATCTGCCGATCTTCCGGCCGGACGCTTCGGCGGTGGCGGATTGCGTGCGGGTGGCGCTGTCGGAGCTGCTGCTGTCCGGGGTGACGACGGTGGCGGATCTGTCGATGGCGCATCCCGGCTGGCTGGATCTGCTGGCGGATAGCGGGCTGCGGGTGTGCATCGCGCCGATGTTCCGCTCCGGGCGGTGGTTCACGAAAAACGGCCACGTGGTGGACTACGAGTGGAACGAGGCGGCCGGTGAGAAGGCGATGGGCGAGGCGCTGACGCTGATCGAGCGGGCGGAGCAGCATCCCTCGGGCCGGCTGTTCGGCATGGTGGTGCCGGCGCAGATCGACACCTGCACCGAGACGCTGCTGCGCGAGTCCGCGCAGGAGGCGCAGAAGCGCGGGCTGTCGTGGCAGATCCACGCGGCGCAGTCGGTGAGCGAGTTCCACGAGATCACGCGGCGGCATGGCTATACGCCGATCGGCTGGATGGATCATCTGGGGCTGCTGAGCGAGCGGGCGATCATCGGGCATGGGATCTTCCTCGACGACCATCCCTCCACGCCCTGGCACACCAAAACCGATGTCAAGCGGCTGGCGGAGACCGGGACGACGGTGGCGCATTGCCCGACGGTGTTCGCGCGGCGGGGCATCACGCTGAAGGATATCGGGCGGTACCGGCGGGCCGGGGTGAATGTGGGCATCGGCACGGATACGTTTCCGCACAACATGCTGGACGAGATGCGGCTGGCGGCGTACCTCGCGCGCACCCAGGCCAATGACGTGCACACGATGACCGGCAGCGATCTGTTCGAGGCGGCGACGATCAACGGCGCGCGGGCGCTGGGGCGCGACGATATCGGCCGGCTGGCGCCGCTGTGCCGGGCCGATATCGTGCTGGTGGATGTGACCAATCCGCGGATGCGGCCGGGGCGCGACCCGCTGCGCAGCCTGATCTACTCCGCCGGCGACCGGGCGGTGCATACGGTGATCGTGGATGGCAATGTGGTGGTGCGGGACGGCAACCTGCTGACCATGGACTACGCGGCCGCCGCCGAGCATCTGCACGAGGCGCAGAAGGAGGTGATGGCCAAGGTGCCCAGCCTGGACTGGGGGCGGCGGCACGTGGATGAGGTGTCCCCGCCGCTGTTCAGGTCGGCATGAGCGGCCTGCTCGACATCCAGGACCTGCGGACGGTTTTCCGCACGCCGATGGGCGAGGTTGCGGCGGTGGATGGCGTGTCGCTGAGTGTGGCACGGGGGCGGACGCTGGGCATCGTGGGGGAGAGCGGCTGCGGCAAGTCGGTGCTGTCGCTGTCGGTGATGCGGCTGGTGCCGCCGCCGGGGCGCAATGCCGGCGGGCGGGTGATGTTCGACGGGCGGAACCTGATGGATTTGTCGCCGGCGGCGATGCGCGACATCCGCGGCAACCGGATCGCGATGATCTTCCAGGAGCCGATGACCAGCCTCAATCCGGTGTTCACCGTGGGCGACCAGATCACCGAGGCGATGCGCGCGCATGACCGCACCGCCAGCGCGGCGGCGTTGCGGGCCAAGGCGATCGCGGCGCTGGACCGGGTGCGGATCCCGGCGCCGGACCGCCGGTTCGACGAGTATCCGCACCAGATGTCGGGCGGCATGCGCCAGCGGGTGATGATCGCCATGGCGCTGGCCTGCGAGCCCGACCTGCT
>JADLHF010000199.1 GCA_020848935.1 Acetobacteraceae bacterium | reverse complement strand
TGGTTCAACCCCGGCACCTGATCCGCACTGAGGTGACGACCCCTGCTCGTCACGTCTTGGGCGGCGGTGCAGGCGTAAAAGGGTTGCGCACTGTGACCCCCCGCCAGGTGAATCCGTGCTGCAAGTCCTCAGACAACAGCATGTGGCAATCCGCCTGTGCCGCCGCCGCCAGCATCACCGAGTCCCACAGGCTCAGCTTGTGGCTCGTCACCAACTCCATCGCCTCGATCATCACCGCGGTCGTGGTCCCGACCGTGATGTAGGCGTCGCGCCAGGAGAGGACGGCCGCCCGGGCATCCTGCGCCGTCCACTTCGCCTTCCGGGTGAGGACGGTGAACAGTTCGCCGAGAGCCTGAACCGGGACAATGACGTCCCACTCCGCAAAGCCCTGCAGGATGTTGAGCGCTTCCGCCTTGCGGTCCGCACCGTTCACGCCCTCGGCGTAGACTAGGACGTTGGTGTCGATTGCCAATCGCATGTCAGCGCTCATAGAGCTCGTCCCGGCTCCAGGGACCAATGTCCGTCACCGGCTGGGCAGTCAGGCGCTGCAAGAGTCGCTCCCGGGCTGCCGTTTGGGTCGCACCTTCGGCCGTGCAGGGCACGATCCGAGCGACCGGCTTGCCGTGCGCAGTGACGATGAAGCTTTGCCCATCCTGCACCTCTCGGAGCAGGCGGGAGAAGCTGCGGTTGGCTTCGGCGGCAGGAATGAGCTGATCCATGGCGTCTATATGTAGTGAATTGCACTACATATGACCAGGGAAATCCGACGCGTGCGATCCGTGTCGACCACCCCCATGAGGCGGCCTTCGGGCCGCCTCTTGTCGTTTCAGGAGAACCTCCATGAAGACCTTCGTCCAGCCGGGCCTCTCGGTCCTTCTGCCCATGCCCTATGACCGCACTTCCGGCCAGGGCGTGCTGGTCGGCGCCTTGTTCGGTGTCGTCGCCGTCGATGCGCTCTCCGGCGCCTCTGCCGAGGTGGCCGTGAACGGGGTGTTCGACATCACCAAGGAAGCACCGCTGGTGATCGCCGTCGGTGCCCGGGTGTTCTGGGACAACACCAACAAGCGCGTCACGACCACTGCGACCGGCAACGTCGCCATCGGCCATGCCGTAGTGGCCGCGACCTCGGCCGACACCACAGCAAGGGTGCGCCTCTCCGGCTCGACGCCGGCCGGCACCTGACGCCGCCCTCTCCCCCAGGAGACCAAACATGACCTATCTGATCGCCCGCTTCCGCGAGGCCAGCACCTATGGTGCGCTCACCGGCGTGCTGGCCGCCCTCGGCCTGCATCTCGATCCCGGTGTGATGCAGAACATCACCCTCATCGGCACGGGCATCGCCGGCCTGCTCGGCATCCTGCTCCGCGACCGGGGTGCCAGCGCATGATGACGCCGCGCGACCGCACCCGGCTCACCGGCGTGCATCCTGATCTCGTGGCAGTCGTCGAGGCGGCACGCCAGCTGGTGCCCTTCATCGTGGTGGAGGGGCTGCGCACACGCGACCGCCAGGCCCAGTTGGTGAAATCCGGCGCCAGCCGCACCATGGACAGTCGGCACCTCACCGGTCACGCCGTCGATCTCGCACCGACCGTCGATGGCGAGGTCCGGTTCGACTGGCCATTGTTCTACCCCCTGGCCAAGGCGATGAAGGACGCGGCGCAGGCGCGCGGCATTGCCCTGGTCTGGGGTGGGGACTGGCCCCGCTTCCGGGACGGCCCGCACTTCGAGCTCAACCGCGATGCCTATCCGGCAGGGAACGGTTGATGTCGGCCTTCGCCGCGGCACTGGCCGCTGTGCATGCCGACACGAACATCGGCACCCCAGCTGATTTCCGCCGGCCACCCGGTCCATGGATCCCGGCCCGTGTCGTGCTGTCCCGGCCCACCGACACCGTCGGCGGGTTGGGCGGTCCCGGCACCCGGGCCGGCAGCCTGGCCGCCACCATCCTCGCCGGCGACATCGCGCCACTGGAGCCCCAGCGCGGCGACGAGTTGTTGCTCAACGGAACCGTGCACCGCGTCGACGATGCCGAGCGCGACCCACTCGGCCTGTCCTGGCGCCTGATCCTGGCGGAGACCTGACCATGCCAATACCGATCCGCGAGGCGGCACTGGCGGCGATCGCCGACCGCCTCGCCACCGAACTGCCCGGCGTCGTGCTGGAACGCGCGCGCCGTGCCCCGGTGGACACTGACAAGGAGCCGCTGCCTCGCCTGGTGCTCACCGGCACCGATTGGGAGGCGGACGAGACCGCCGAACCCGGCAGCACCCATTACAGCCTCGGCTTCGCCGTGGCCGGCTACGTACGGGACGCGACGGACCTCGGCGTGGAGCAGGGGCTGTCGGATCTGCACGCCTCGCTGATCGCTGTGCTCGCCGGCTGGACGCCGGCCCTCGATGGCCTCGGCGAGGTCTCCGAGCAGGGCGCCGAGTTCCGGCTCTACGACACCGACGAGAGTGCCAAGCCGGCGGGCGAGGTCCTGGCCCGGTTCACCATGCTCGCCATCACGCCGCTGGGCTCGCCCTACCTCCCCTGAGCCGCGGCTACACCGCACAATCTGAAAGGCCCTGCCCATGAGTACGAACCTCGTGCGCATGAAGTTCGCCGCGGTCGCGGCCAAGATCGAGGTGGCCCCCGGCACCGACGCCATCGGCGGCACGCCCGCGGCCGCGGACTGGATCGCGTCCGAGATGGAGGTGCAGTTCGACCCAACCATCATCGAACTGCCAGAACTCACCGGCTCCCTCGACAAGGCGGCCGCGGTCGTTGGCGGCCTCAAGCCGCGGCTACGCCTGCGCATGCCCCTGCGCGGGTCCGGCACCGCCGGCACCGCACCCGACTTCGGCAAGCTGCTGCGTTGCTGCACCTTCTCGGAACTGGTCACCGCATCCGCCATCGGTGCGCCCACCGCGGCCACAGCCGGCTCCACCACAACGGTCACCGCCGCCACGCCCTTCGGCACCACCGCCCAGCAGTATCGTGGCATGCCGCTGATCGTCACCGGCATTGCGGCCGGCACCACGGGGATCGTCGACTATACGGCCGCGCGCGTCATCACCACGGGCGATACCGCCGGGACGGCCTACACCACGGGCAGCCTGCTGCAGATCCCGATCAACGTCCTCTACAGCCCGACTTCGGACGAGAGCGTCTACAAGACCGCGACGATCTACTTCTACGCCGACGGCCTGCTCTGGACCTTCACCGGGGCGCTCGGCACCGCCTCGCTCGAACTGACCACCGGTGGCATCGGCTTCATCACCTTCGAGATGCGCGCCCAGTTCGCCAGCAAGACCGCCACCGCTGTCCCGACCGGTGCCGCCGCCGTACTCCGCCCAACACCGCCGCGCTTCGTCGGCGGAAAGTGCCAGTTCAACAAGGCGTTGGCCCAGGTGCGGACGCTCACCATCAACGCCGGGGTCAACGTGATCCTACCGGACGATCCCGAGAGCGCCGAGGGCTACGGCGCGGCCCTGCCGATCGAGCGCGACGTCGCCGGCAACCTCGACCCCTACATGAACACCACCAACTCGGTGGCGCTGTTCAATGCCTTCCGGGCGGGCACCTCGATGTCGCTGATGGCGATAATCGGCAGCACGCCCGGCAACCGCTTTGTGGCCATCGTGCCCAACGCGAAGGCGATCGGCATGGACCCCGGCCAGCGCGACGGCCTCGGTCAGCATGGCATCGGCTTCCAGGGTGATGGCGCCGACAGCGCCCTCTACCTGGCGCAGTTCTGATCCTTCCCATCTGGAGCCCCATCATGGATGGCATGACCGCCCCGCCGGTGTTCTCGGCGCACGACCTCGTGGCCTTCACGCCACCCGGCAGCCCGCGCACCTATAGCCTGACGCCACTCACCTACCGCGAGCGCATCGCCTTCCGCGCCGCGCTGGCCAGGGAGGCCGGAATGCGGCCGTCGCCGCAGGACGTCAGCAATGGTCTGCGCACCGCGCTGCGCGAGATCGCACCGGCAAACCTCGACGAGGCCCTCACCGTCGTGGACGAAGCCGACGCCGCCCGCGAGGCGGTGGACGCCACGCCGGATGATGCGGCGCTCAAGGCCAGGCTGGCAGAGGCGCAGGCGCGGCTCGCGGTGATCATCACCGCCTGCATGGATGTGCCCGTCTATGCCGAACTGCGTGCAGCAGGCGAGCGCTGGACCGGCATGGCGCCCTGGGTGGCGTGCCGGCATGCCCTACGCGGCTGGGACGGTCCCGGGCTGCCCGTCTTTCAGCGGGACAAGGGGCTGGTGCCCGAGGACCTGCTCGATACCCTTCCCGCGATCGAGGTCACCGCCGTGGGCTGGCGGGCCTTCCTGCTGGTGTCGCTGGACCGGAGCGCGGAGGGAAACTCCGCGGCGCCCTCGCCGTCGCCCGTGACCCCGACGCCTTCGCCGGAGGGCTGAGGCCGGAGGATGGCTCCGACTGGTTGGTCGCGGGCGAGCCGTGGCAGGGCGGCAACCCCAGGCTGACCATCCCTCCGGCGTGGCATGACGTGGTTCGGCTCTGGGCGGCCTGCCGCGATCCGGATGGCGGCATCGCCCACTGGCCTGATGCCGGTGGTGTGGGCGACCAGGCAGCCTGGCTCGTCGATGCCTTTGCTACCCTCGGCACGATCTACGCAGCGATGACCGAGGCGGAGCAGCGGCAGCGGAGGCAGGCATGAGCTTCGTCCACGCCGCCGTGTTCGGCCGCCTGCGCGATGCCATGCAGGCTGAGGTGCGTGTAGTCGCTAGTCGTCTGCGTCGCGCCGTGTCGGCCACCGGCCGCGAGGTGCAGTCCGAGTTGCGGGCCCAGGCCCGGTCGGCTGGCTTCAAGGATGGCGGGCGCAGCATCGCCAATGCCTGGCGCCTGAACCTGTATCCGGCCGCGGGGACAGCACCCACGACCTTCAAGCCGGCGGCGCTGGTTTGGTCGCGCATGCCGACCGTGGTGACCGCCTTCGATCGCGGCGCGACCATCGTCGCGCGGGGCCGCACCTACATGGCCATCCCTACCGGATACAATGCAATCAGCGGTCGACGCGCCGGACGCCGCGGCGGGCTGCGCATCACACCGGTGCAGATGGTGCAGGCCGGCCGGCGCGGCGAGGCCTTCGTGCTGCCGAGCCGATCGCGTCCTGGCACCGCGCTGTGGTGCCTGCGCGTCGCGGCCGCCACCGGCACCTCACGCCGCACCCGCAACCGGCTGCGGCTCTTCGTCGGCACTGGCACCGAGGTGCTGACCGGACACCGTAAGGGCCAGGCGCAGCGCCGCCAGGAGGTCCTGGCCCAGGGCTTCGTGCCGATGTTCCTGCTGCTCAAGCGGGTCTCCCTGCGCAAGCGGCTCGATGTGGCTGGCGTCCGACGGCGCGTGCCGAGCCTGCTGGCCCGTAACACCATCCTGGAACTTCGAGGTCGGGAGGCGTCTCGATGAGCGGTAGCGTCGCCCGTATTGTCGGCATCCGCGTCTCCACTGAGGGCGCCGATCGTGCACGCCGGGAGCTGGAGCAGTTCGGCACCACCGGTGAAGCGGCCCTGCGTCGTGTCGAGGTGGCGTCCCTGGCGGCGTCGCCCGGACTGCAGCGGCTGGCCGGTGCGTCGGACGTCGCCACCCGTGCCTTCCAGGGCATGGGCGGCAGCCTCGGCACGGTCGGCAGCACCTTCGCCGGGGTCTCCGTCGCCGCGGGCGGCCTCACTGCCGGCCTGGCAGCGATGGGGGCTGCTGCCGTCGCCGCCGGAGTGCAGATCGCCAAGGCCGGCGACACCGCCACCGCCGTGCTGGCACGGCTGGCCAGTGCCACCGGCTCGGCCTCCGCGGCCGAGCGCGCCTTCGAGGGGCTGTTCCGCCTGTCGCAGCAGACCGGCATCGCGGTCGCCGACAGCGCCGGGGCCTTTGCCCGCTTCGCCGTCGCCGCCAAGGAAGTGGGTGCCACCAACGACCAGGTGCTGAAGCTGGTCGGCGGGTTGCAGAAGGCCGGCATCGTCGCCGGGGCCACGGCCGAGGAGACCGGGGCGGCCACGCAGCAATTGGCCCAGGCGCTAGCCTCCGGTGTGCTGCAGGGCGACGAGCTCCGCTCCCTGCTGGAGAACATGCCGCAGCTGGCCCAGGCGCTGGCCCGGGAACTGGGCGTCGGCATCGGCCTGCTTCGCCAGATGGGTAGCGAAGGCAAGCTCACCGCGGACCGGGTTCTGCCGGCGCTGATCGCCGCGGGGGAGAAGCTGGCGGCCGAGTTCGACAAGCTACCGCCCACCATGGGCCGCGCCTTTGGGGTGCTCGGCGCGGCGATGGACAACTTCGCCAGCCAGCTCGACAAGGCGCTCGGCCTGTCCCAGGCGATCGCCAAGGCGGCGATGGAGGCCGCCGCTGCGGTCAATGCGGTGCAACGCTACGTGGTGCCCACCGACCGCCAGGCCGCCGAGAACGACGTCGCCCGCACCCGTGCTCGGCTTGAAGGGCTGCGCGCAGCGCCGGCGATGGACGACGGCTCGGACCCCGCCCGCGGCTATTCCCCGGTCCAGAGGGCTCAGCTTCAGTCGGCGGCCACGGCACGGCAGACCGCCCTGCGCCAGGCCGAGAGCGAGTATCGGGCCGCCAATGAGCGCTTGGCCGAGATCGAACGCGAGGGCCAGCGCGAACGCTTCGGCGACTTCGTCACCGCCCAGGCCAAGGCCGCCGATGCTGCCCGCGTCCGCGCGGCCCAGGACGTGCGCGAGGTCGTCGAAGCCAACGACAAGAAGCTCAAGGCCACCAGGGAATACCAGGAGCAGATCCAGAAGATCGCCCGCGCCGAGGCAGCCGGGGTCAGGACCTTGCCGGGCGGGGCAGCCTTCGATGCCACCCGGGCCCGCGCTGATGCGCTGCGCGAGTACCAGGACAAGCTGGCAAAGGCCAATGAGGAGGGCCAGAAGGCCACCAAGCTGGCCGACGAGCAGGCCGCAAAGGTCGGCAAGGTCTCCGAAGCCCTGGCCATCGAGCTCGACCGGCAGACCCGCTTGGCCGACGCCCAGCGCCAGGGCACCGGCGCGATCCAGGCGTTGAACACGGAACTGGAGATCGAGCGCCAGCTGCGTGAGGCGGGCATTCCGCCGATCGAGAAGCGCACTGTGGCCCAGCAGCGTGAAGCCGAAGCCATCGAGAAGACGGTACGTCAGATCGAGGCGCAGCGCGCGGCGGTGAAGTCCGCCCAGGACGACCAGAAGAAGCTCGATGATGCCCGCCGCGAACAGGAGCAGCAGATCAAATCCACCACCGATGATGTGGTGCGCTACGCCGGCGATCGCTTCGCCGACCTGTTCTCCCGCACCGGCCGTGGCTGGGCCGGGTTAATGGACGATCTCTATCGCCTGGCGGTGTCGACCTTTGCCCGCATCGCCGCCGAGGCGGTGATCCGTCCGATTGTTACCCCGATCGTCCAGGGCATCTTGGGCGGAGGGATTGGCGGCGTTGCAGGAGTCGGTGGGACCTCAGGCGGCACGTCGCTGCTGGGCCTGCTCGGCCTCGGCAACCTCGGCGAGACGCTGGGGCTGACCGGTCCAGGCGGCCTGCTCTCCAGCATCGGTTCCGGCCTCGGCCTGACCGGCGCCGCCGGACTGCTCGGCGCGACTGCCATTACCGGCTGGGGCACCTCCACCAGTGCCGCGCTCGGCGCTATGGGGGGCACTTACGGTCCGGCCTCGCTCGCCCAGTTGCAGGCCTTCGGCGGCGGTGGGCTGTTCGGCGGTACCGGTGCGACCTTCGGCTCACTGCTCGGCGGCGCCGGGGCCGGCTTCGGAGCGGGCATGCTGCTCAATGGGTTGCTCGGCGGCAACCAGACAGGCGGCATGGTCGGATCCGGGATCGGCGCGGCCGCGGGCGCGGCGCTGGGCTCTATCATCCCCGGCATCGGCACGCTGCTGGGTGGCATTCTCGGCGGTGCCGCTGGTGGCGGCCTCGGGGGCCTGTTCGGCCCGGGCGAGAGCGTGCG
>JADLHF010000198.1 GCA_020848935.1 Acetobacteraceae bacterium | reverse complement strand
GACGGCTTCGGCAAGTCCGCCGAAGTGCCCGGCTACTTCATCGGCGGCAAGACCGGCACGGCCGAGAAGTCGGGCCGCGGCGGCTACAGGAAGAAGGCCAACGTCCAGGCGTTCATGAGCGTCTTCCCGATGAACGCGCCGCGCTATGCGGTGTATTTCATGCTCGACGAGGCCAAGGCGAACGCCAGCACCTTCGGCTACGCCACCGCCGGCTGGGTGGCCGCGCCCGGCGCCGGGCGGGTGGTGGCGCGCATCGGCCCGATGCTGGGCCTGCTGCCGGAGACCACCAACATCCCGGCGATTGCCGCCAGCCTGGCGATCCCGCTGGTGCCCGCCCGGCCGGCCGGCGCCGCCGCCACCCCGGCCGCGCCGCCGCCCACCCCTGGCCGCCCGGCGGCGCCGCGCCCGCAGGCGGGCAGCCATCCAGGAGCGCATCCCTCCACGCCGAAGACGACGACGATCCCCGCCGCCCCGCCGCGTGCGCCGGCCGCACCGGCGCCACCCGTGCGCGACCCGCGCCGGGAAGCCGCCGCCACGCCGCAGGCCGGAGGGCGGATCGTTGCGGTTCGCTAGCATCCTCGCCCGCATGCCGGACCTCGTCGCGCTGGAGCCCCACCAGCGCGACGCCTGGCATGCCGCCGAGGCGCTGGAGGTCATCGGCATCACCGCGGACAGCCGCCACGTGCGCCACGGCATGATCTTCGCCGCCCTGCCCGGCGCGCAGCAGGACGGGCGCGCGTTCATCGCCTCGGCCGTGGCGCGCGGCGCCAGCGCGGTGCTCGCAGCCCCCGGCACGCCGGTGCCGCCGGGCTGCGCGCTGCTGGAAGACCCGCGGCCGCGCCGCCGCCTGGCGCTGATCGCCAGCCTGCTGGCCGGCCCCTTCCCGGCCAGCCTGGTCGCCGTCACCGGCACCAACGGCAAGACCAGCACCACCGATTTCCTGCGCCAGCTCTGGACCCTGGCCGGCTTGCCCGCCGCCTGCCTCGGCACCCTCGGCGTGGTGACCGCCACCGGCATCGCCGGCCCCAGCCTGACCACCCCGGACCCGGTGGAACTCGCCCAGGCGCTGACCACGCTGGCCCGCGCCGGGGTCGGGCGGGTGGCGCTGGAAGCCTCGTCGCACGGGCTGGACCAGTGCCGGCTGGACGGGTTGCGCCTGTGCGCCGGCGCCTTCACCAACCTCACCCGCGACCACCTGGACTACCACGGCGGCATGGACGCCTATCGCGACGCCAAGCTGCGGCTGTTCCAGGAGGTGCTGCCGCCGCGCAGCCCGGTGGTGGCCAGCACCGCGCTGGACGCCGACAGCCTCGCCGCGCTGCGCCATATCGCCCATCACCGCCGGCATGATTTGCGCCTGGTGGGCGAGGATGGCGACGCCATCCGCCTGCTGCGCACCACCGCCCAGCCCGGCGGCCAGGTGCTGTCGATCGAGGTCGCGGGCGCACGCCGCGACGTGCCGATCGCGCTGCCCGGCCGGTTCCAGGCCGACAACGCCCTCGTCGCCGCGGCGCTGGCCGCGGCCACTGGCGTGCCGGACGCGCTCGACCGCCTGCCCGGGCTGCTCGGCGTGCGCGGCCGCATGGAACTGGCCGCCACGCTGCCCAACGGTGCCGCGGTGTACGTGGACTACGCCCACACGCCCGACGCGCTCGACCGCCTGCTGGCCGCGCTGCGCCCGCACACGGCGGGCCGGCTGCACGTGGTGTTCGGCGCCGGCGGCGACCGCGATCCCGGCAAGCGCCCGCTGATGGGCGCCGCCGTCGCCGCCCGCGCCGATGTCGCCATCGTCACCGACGACAATCCGCGCACCGAGGACCCCGCCGCGATCCGCGACGCCGTGCTGGCCGGCATGGCCGCGATGCCCGCGGCCCGCACGAAAGCAAACCGGGCGGATGCCATCGCCGAGGCGCTGTCCGGCCTCAAGCCCGGCGACGTGCTGGCCGTGGCGGGCAAGGGCCATGAGCAGGGCCAGACGATCGGCCGCGAAACCTTCCCCGTCGACGACGTGGCCGTCGTGCGCCGCCTGGCCGGTGCCGCATGACCGCGTTGTGGACCCCGTCCGAACTGCGCGCCGCCACCGGCGGGCTGTTGCGCGTGCCGTTCAGCGCCACCGGCGTCTCGATCGACACCCGCACGCTCAAGCCCGGCGACCTGTTCGTGGCACTGGTGGGCGAGAGCGACGGCCATGCCTGGGTGCGCGCCGCACTGGACCGTGGCGCCGCCGGGGCGCTGGTCCACACCCTGCCGCCGGACGTGCCCGACGATGCCCCGCTGTTGGCAGTGAAGGACACGTTGGAGGGGTTGCGCGCGCTCGCCGCCTTCGCCCGTGCCCGTTTCGGCGGCAAGCTCGTCGCGGTGACCGGCAGCGTCGGCAAGACCACCACCAAGGAGATGCTGCGCGCCGTCCTGGCCGCCCATGGCCGCACCTGGGCCGCCGAGGCCTCGCACAACAACCACTGGGGCCTGCCGCTGACCCTGGCGCGCATCCAGCGCGCCGCCGAATACTGCGTGGCCGAGATCGGCATGAACCACGCCGGCGAGATTTCTCCCCTCGCCCGCCTGGCCCGCCCGCATGCCGCGCTGATCACCAATGTCGAGCGCGTGCATGTCGGCCATCTCGGCGGCATCGACGCGGTGGCCGACGAGAAGCTGTCGATCCAGGACGGGCTCGAAGACGGCACCCTGGTCCTGCCGCGCGACAGTGCCATGTATGAGCGGCTGCGCGCCGGCGCCCGCCACACGGTGCGCAGCTTCGGCCGCCACGAAGCCGCCGATGACCGCCTGTTGTCCGCCACGGCCGATGCCGCCGGCACCACGCTGGCCGCCGAGATCGCCGGCATCCCCGTCACCACCCGCCTCGCCGCCCCCGGCGCGCACATGGCGCTGAATGCCCTGGCCGCCCTGTCCGCCGCCGCCGTGCTGGGGGCCGATCCGCAGCGCGGCGCCGCGGCGCTGGCGGGTTTCGTGCCGGTCGCCGGCCGCGGGGCGCAGCGGCGCATCGCGGTGCCCGGCGGCACGGCGCTGCTGCTGGACGAAAGCTACAACGCGTCGGCCATCGCCGTGCGCGCCGCCTTTGCCGTGCTGGCCCTGCAACCGGCCAGCCGCCGTGTGGCGGTCCTGGGCGACATGCGCGAACTCGGCGAGATCGGCCCGGCCGAACATGCCGGCCTGGCCGACGCCGCGCGGGCCGCGGACATCGTGTTCACCTGCGGTCCGCTGATGGAACACCTCCGCGCCGCCCTGCCCGCCGCCCGGCGCGGTGCCCATGCGCCGGATTCCGAAACCCTCGCCCCGCTGGTCGCCGCCGCCCTGCGCCCGGGCGACGCGGTGCTGGTCAAGGGCAGCCTGGGCAGCCGGATGCGGCTGGTGGTGGACGCCATCGACCATCCCCCCGTCGCCGACCCGGACAGCGGGGAGGCCGCCTGATGCTGTTCAACCTGCTCACCCCGTTGGCCGAACAGTTCATTGCCTTCAACCTGTTCCGCTACCTGACCTTCCGCGCCGGCGCCGCCTGCATCACCGCCCTGGTGCTGTCGCTGATGTTCGGCCCGATGATGATCCGCCACCTGCGCGCCATCCAGCGCCAGGGCCAGCCGATCCGCCCCGACGGGCCGGAGCGCCATCTGGTCGAGAAGAAGGGCACGCCCACCATGGGCGGCGTGCTGATCCTGGCGGCACTGACCATCTCCACCCTGCTGTGGGCCGACCTGCGCAACGGCTTCGTCTGGGTCGTGCTGCTGCTGACGCTGTCCTATGGCGCCATCGGCTTCGTCGATGACTACATCAAGCTGTCCAAGGCCGATTACCGGGGCCTGTCCAGCCGCGGCAAGCTGGTGCTGCAATCGGTGTTCGGCGTGGCCGCCGCCATCGCGCTGGTGTTCCTCACCCGCGAGCCGCTGGCCACCGGGCTGACCCTGCCGGTGTTCAAGGAGGTGCTGATCCCGCTCGGCTTCGCCTTCCCGCTGGTCGGTGCGTTCGTGATGGTCGGCTTCTCCAACGCGGTGAACCTGACCGACGGGCTGGACGGGCTGGCGATCGTGCCCACCATCATCGCCGCCGGCGTGTTCGCGCTGATCGCCTACCTGGTCGGCAACCGCGTCTTCGCCGACTATCTGCAGCTGAACTTCGTCCCCGGCGTGGGCGAGTTGGCGATCTTCTGCTCCGCCCTGATCGGCGCCGGGCTCGGCTTCCTGTGGTTCAACGCGCCGCCGGCCGCGGTGTTCATGGGCGATACCGGCAGCCTGGCCCTCGGCGGCGCGCTCGGCGCCGTGGCGGTGGCGGTGAAGCACGAGATCGTGCTGGCCATTGTCGGCGGGCTGTTCGTGGTCGAGACGGTCTCCGTCATCATCCAGGTCGGCTGGTACAAGCGCACCAAGCGCCGCGTCTTCCTGATGGCGCCGCTGCACCATCATTTCGAGAAGAAGGGCTGGTCGGAACCCACCATCGTCATCCGCTTCTGGATCATCGCCATGATCCTTGCCCTGATCGGGCTCGGCACGCTGAAGATCCGGTGAGGGGGAATATCCGATGAACAAGTTCCCCCCCACCCTGTTCGCCGGCCGGCGCTTCGCCGTGGTCGGCCTCGGCCGCAACGGCCTGCCGGCGGCGCGCGCGCTGCTGGCGATGGGCGCCGCGGTCACCGTGTGGGACGACAAGGCCGAGGCGCGCGCCGCCGCCGCCGGGCTGGATGTCCGCGAACCCGACATTGTCGGACTCGATGCGCTGGTGCTCTCACCCGGCATCCCGCACGTGCTGCCCGCGCCGCATCCGATCGCGGCCGCCGCCCTCGCCGCCGGCGTGCCGATCCTGTCGGACGCCGAGTTGCTGTTCCGCGCCGTGCGCGCCAGCGGGTCACGGGCGCGCTTCGCCGGCATCACGGGCACCAACGGCAAATCGACCACCACCGCCCTGCTGGCCCATATCCTGGCGGTCGCCGGCATCCCGGTGGCCGCCGGCGGCAATCTCGGCACCGCCGCCCTCGCCTTGCCGCTTCTGCCCGATTCCGGCGTCTATGTGCTGGAGATGTCCAGCTACATGTTGGAGCGGCTCGACACGCTGTGCTTCGACACCGCGGCGATGCTCAACCTCAGCCCCGACCATCTGGACCGCCACGGCGACATGGCCGGCTATGCCGCCGCCAAGCGCCACGTCTTCGACCGCCAGCGCCCCGGCGACCTCGCCGTGGTCGGCATCGACGATGTCGCCTCGCGCGCCATGGCCCAGTCGCTGACCGGGTCGCTGACCGGGTCGCTGGCCGGCTTGCTCTCGGATTTCCCCGCCCGCGTCGCCACCGTCAGCGAGCGCGGCCCGGCCGATGTCTTTCCGCGCGGCACCGTGCTGACCGACGCCGCCGGCCCGCTCGCCGACATGGCCGAAGCCCGTGCCTTGCCCGGCAGCCACAACGCGCAGAACGCCGCCGCCGCCGCCGCGATGGCGCTGCATCTCGGCGCAACGCGTGCCGCCGTGGCCGAGGGCATCCGCAGCTACCCCGGCCTGCCGCATCGCCAGGAGCTGGTGGCAAGCTGGCATGGCGTCCGCTTCGTCAACGACAGCAAGGCCACCAACGCCGACAGCGCCGCCCGCGCCCTGGTCTGCTACGACCGCATCATCTGGATCGCCGGCGGCATGGCCAAGGATGGCGGCATCGAGCCCCTGGCCAAATACTTCCCCCGCGTGACCGAAGCCCTGCTGATCGGCCGCGACGCGCCGATCCTCGCCGCCACCCTGGCGCGCGACGGCATCCCCCATCGCACCCTCGGCACGCTGGAGGCGGCGGTGACCGAGGCCTGGCGGCTGGCACGGGCGGATGGCGGCGAGATCGTGGTGCTGCTCTCGCCGGCCTGCGCCAGCTGGGACCAGTTCACCGGCTTCGACCAGCGCGGCGACCGCTTCCGCACCCTCGCCCAGGCTCTCGTGCAGGAGGCTCTCGTGCAGGAGGCT
>JADLHF010000197.1 GCA_020848935.1 Acetobacteraceae bacterium | reverse complement strand
GCAGCAGCGGGAAGGGCCGCTTCAGCCTGATCTCCACCGTGCGGTCATCCGCGGTGCCCCAGCGATCGACCACCTTGTCCAGGATCTGGCCGAACGGATCGCGCTTGGCCCAGCGGGCGAGCGAGGTGGCGCAATCGATCGCGCGCACGGGCTCGCCGTCATGGAACACCAGCCCGTCGCGCAGGCGGAACTGCCAAATGCGGCCATCGGCCGAGACGGTGTGGCCCTCGGCCATCTGCGGCTTGCGGCGCCCCGCGCTGTCGGTGCCGTACAGGGTGTCGTACACGTACCAGGCGTGGTTGAAGGTGACCGTGGCGGTGGTCCAGACCGGGTCGAGCACCGACAGGTTGGCCTGCGGGATGAAGCGCAGCACGCTGGCCGGCTGGGCGATGGAAGGCGCCGCGAGCGGGGCGGCGGCAAGGGCCAGTCCGGCCTTGATGAAACTGCGACGTTGCATGGCATTTCCTCCGGTCATGGTGCGTCAGACCGCCACCCAGCCACCCTCGCGGGCGCTGCGGGCGATGGCGGTCAGGGACAGGGCGGTGTCGATCGATTCCGCCTCGCTGCAGCCGTTCCAGGCTGCTGCGCCTTCGCGGATCATGCGGGCGAAGGACTCCGCCTCCAGCCGGAAGCCGTCCGCACCGTCCACCGTCTCGGTCTCGAACGGAATGGTGCCGGGCACGCCGCGCTTGACCCGCAGGCTGAGCTTGCCGTCGGCCGGCGCGTGGTTGCTGTAGCTGGTCTCGATCACGCCGGCGCTGCCGACGATCATGGCGTGGCGGTGCAGGGCGGCGGACATGCAACTGCTGACCTGCGCGATGGCGCCGGAGGGGAATTCCACGATCGCCACCACGGTCTGGTCCACGCCGGTCCTGGTGTTCCGCCCGGTGGCGAAGGCGCGGGTCGGCCGTTCGCCGGCGATGATGCGCGCCATGCTCATGGCATAGGTGCCGGCATCCAGCAGCCCGCCGCCGCCGCGCTCGGGCAGCAGGCGGATATTGGCCGGGTCGCCCAACGGCGTGCCGTCCGGCGCCACCAGGCCGAAGCCGAAGGCGGTGGTGATCAGTTGGACCTGCCCCACCGTGCCCTGGGCGAGCAGTTCGCGCAGCCGCAGCGTCTGCGGCTGGGCCATGTAGGGGTAGGCTTCCACCAGGTGCACGCCGTGCTGGCGCGCGGTGTCGTACATCACCCGCGCCTGGCCGGCATCCATCGCCAGCGGCTTCTCGCACAGCACATGCTTGCCGGCCTCGGCGCAGCGTATCGCCCAGTCGCAATGCATGTCGTTGGGCAGCGGGATGTAGATGGCATCGATCGCCGGGTCGGCCAGCAGCGCCTCGTAGCTGGCGTGGTGGCGCGGGATGCCGAGCTCGGCGGCAAAGGCGGCGGCCCTGGCGTCGTCGCGGCTGGCCACCGCGGCGACGTTGGCCAATGCCGAGCCGGCAACCCCGCGGGTGAACTGGCGGGCGATGTTAGCGGCACCCAGGATGCCGTAGCGGACTGGCGCGGTCATGGCGTTCCCTCGCGATTTTGGCCTCCAGCATGGCCATCCCGTCCAAACCCCGCAAGGGATGCCGCCCCCCGGCGCCGCAGCGGCGCCGGGGGTTAGACAAAGGTCGGGTCCGGCGGGTCGTCCTGGCGCAGCGCCACTCCGGCATAGAGATCGGCCAGCGCCAGTGTGGCCCCGATTGCGGGCAGCGGGATAACGGTCGGCCCGACATGGATCTGGCCGCGCCACGCCTCGCCTTCGCGCGAGAAAACCGTGGCTGCCATGCGGCGCTGTTCCAGCATCACATAGTGCCGGATGCTCGGCGTGGCGCGGTACTCGTCGTTCTTGACGATGCGATCAACCACCGCCGTGCTGGGCGACAGGACCTCGAACACGACCACCGGGTCGGGGATGGTATCGTCCTCGTCGTCCACTGGCGTGCAGGTCACCATCGCGTCGGGGTAGCGAACCCGGCCCTGGACGATGATCTTGAGGTCGCCGCGAAAGGTCCGGCAGCCCGGCGGAAGACCGCGGCCGAGCGCGGTGACGATGTTCTGCGCGATCACCGAATGGGCGACCGACCCGCCGGTCATCGCGATCGGCTGCACGCCGTCGAACTCGTAGCGCAATTCCTGCTCACGTTCCCAGGCGAGAAACGAGTCCAGGGTCAACGGGGCCGTCAGCGCGTTGCTCATGGCGGGAAATCTAGCATGCGCCAGCCTGCCCGGCACGAGAAACCCCGCGGCATCGCTGCCGCGGGGCATTCCGGCCCATCCGGCCAGGTGGGGTCAGACCGAGAAATACATCTCGAACTCCACCGGGTGCGGGGTGTGCTCGAAGCGGTACACCTCGCTCCATTTCAGCTCGATGTAGCTTTCGATCTGGTCGGCGCTGAACACGTCGCCGGCCAGCAGGAAGTCGTGGTCGGCGGCCAGGGCCCCGAGCGCCTCGCGCAGCGAACCGCACACGGTGGGGATGCCCTTCAGCTCCTCGGGCGGCAGGTCATACAGGTCCTTGTCCATGGGATCGCCGGGGTGGATCTTGTTCTTGATCCCGTCCAGGCCCGCCATCAGCATCGCCGCGAAGGCGAGGTAGGGGTTGGCGGTCGGGTCGGGGAAGCGGACCTCCACGCGCTTGGCCTTCGGGCTGGTCGCATAGGGGATGCGGCAGGAGGCCGAGCGGTTGCGCGCGGAATAGGCCAGCAGCACCGGCGCCTCGAAGCCGGGGATCAGGCGCTTGTAGCTGTTGGTGCTGGGGTTGGTGAAGGCGTTCAACGCCTTGGCGTGCTTGATGATGCCGCCGATATAATAGAGCGCCATGTCCGACAGGTCGGCATAGCCGTTGCCGGCGAAGAGCGGCTTGCCGGCCTTCCAGATCGACTGGTGGACGTGCATGCCGCTGCCGTTGTCGCCGTGGATCGGCTTCGGCATGAAGGTGGCCGACTTGCCGTAGCTGTGGGCCACATTGTGGATGACGTATTTGTAGATCTGCATCTGGTCGGCCATCGTCACCAGCGGGCCGAACCTGGTGCCCAGCTCGTGCTGGCTCTGCGCCACCTCGTGGTGGTGCTTCTCGATGATGAGGCCCATCTCGCCCATGGTCGAGAGCATCTCGGCGCGCAGGTCGCTCTCGCTGTCCACCGGCGGGACCGGGAAATAGCCGCCCTTGACGCTGGGGCGGTGGCCCATGTTGCCCTCGGGGTAGTCCTTCAGGCTGGCCTGCGGCCCTTCGATGCTGTCCAGCTGGTAGATGCCGTAATTGCCGCCGGTGCCGAACTTCACGTTGTCGAAGATGAAGAACTCGGCCTCGGGGCCGACGAACACGGTGTCGCCGACGCCCGAGGCGCGGACATAGGCCTCGGCCTTCTTCGCCGTGCTGCGCGGGTCGCGGTTATAGGCCTGGCCGGTCGAGGGCTCGATGATGTCGCAGATGATGATCATCGACGGCTTGGCCGCGAACGGGTCCATCACCGCGGTGGACGCGTCCAGCATCAGGATCATGTCGGACTCGTTGATCGCCTTCCAGCCGGCGATCGAGGAGCCGTCGAACATGATGCCGTCGCGGAACGCGTCCTCGTCGATGGTGGAGATGTGCTGGGCGGTGTGCTGCCACTTGCCGCGCGGGTCGGTGAACCGCAGGTCCACGTATTCGACGGAATGCTCCTTGAACATCGCCATCACCTTGGCAACGTCGGAAATTTCCGCGCCGCCCGAAGCCTTCTTCGCCATCGTCGTCCACTTTCCCTGTCAATGTCGCCGCCCGCACCGTGATGGCGGGGCGCCATGGTTGGTTGATCCGTCGCCTGTTCCCCCGGGGCGCGGGGGCCGGGGGTGAATGGAGGGGCCGGCCCGCCCGCTCAGATCGCCTCTTCGCCGCGTTCGCCGGTGCGGATGCGCACCACCTCCTCGACCGAACTGACGAAGATCTTGCCGTCGCCGATGCGCCCGGTGCGGGCCGCGGTCACGATCGCCTCGACCGCGCGTTCCACCACCGAATCCTCGCACACCACCTCGATCTTCACCTTGGGCAGGAAATCGACCACGTACTCGGCCCCGCGATAGAGCTCGGTATGGCCCTTCTGGCGGCCGAAGCCCTTGGCCTCCACCACCGTGATCCCCTGCAGCCCCACCTCGTGCAGCGCCTCCTTCACTTCGTCCAGCTTGAACGGCTTGATGATTGCCTCGATCTTTTTCATGCCTTCGCGCCCGCTCGCGGCGGGCGCCTCCTCCGTGACCACCGGGACCGCGCATCCCCGACGGCAGGGAGGCGGAGCGGCAGGGTTGCACGATGCGTGCCAACCTCCAAATCCGCGGTCGCACGGCAATTGCGCGACATTCCGGCGCGCGAGATGCCTGTTTTGTGGGCGCGCGCTGCCACTGTGCGGGGCAATCCGGCCGAATCCCCGGATGCGCGGCGTTGACCCGCGCGCCGCCGTCCCCATACTGCGCGGCCGTGCGGAACAGCCCGCCTTGCGGCCGGCCAGGATGAGGTAGTTGCGGTGAAGGACCTGAACCACCAGCTCGCCGGGCTCGGCACCACCATCTTCACGGTGATGTCCGCGCTGGCCGTGGAGCATGGCGCGATCAATCTCGGCCAGGGCTTTCCCGATACCGACGGGCCGGCCGACGTGCTGAAGGCCGCATCGGACGCGCTGATGGACGGGCGCAACCAGTACCCGCCGATGACCGGCGTGCCGGAGCTGCGCCAGGCGGTGGCGGCGGCGAACCGGCGCTTCTACGGGCTGGAGGTGGATGCCAACAGCGAGGTGGTGGTGACCTCCGGCGCCACCGAGGCGATCACCGCCAGCCTGATGGCGCTGGTCAATCCCGGCGACGAGGTGGTGCTGATCGAGCCGCTGTACGACACCTACGTGCCGGTGGTGCGCCTGCTGGGCGCGGTGCCGAAGCTGGTCCGCCTGACCCCGCCGAACTGGGACCTGCCGCGCGCCGAGCTGGCCGCCGCGTTCGGGCCGAAGACCAAGGCGATCATGCTGAACACGCCGATGAACCCGACCGGCAAGGTGTTCAGCGCCGAGGAGCTGGGCTTCATCGCCGGGCTGCTGCACAAGCACGACGCCTATGCGGTCTGCGACGAGGTGTACGAGCACCTGGTGTTCGACGGGCTGCAGCACATCCCGCTGATGACCCTGCCGGGGATGCGCGCGCGCTGCCTGCGCATCGGCAGCGCCGGCAAGACCTTCGCGCTGACCGGCTGGAAGATCGGCTACATCACCGCCGACAAGCGGCTGGCGGGCGTGGCCACCAAGGCGCACCAGAACCTGACCTTCACCAGCGCGCCGAACCTGCAGCGCGCGGTGGCCGTCGGGCTGGGCAAGGACGACGCCTATTTCGCCGGGCTGGCCGACGAGCTGGAGCGCAAGCGCGACCTGATGGCCGCGGGGCTGGCGCGGCTGGGCTTCGGCGTGCTGCCGACCCATGGCAGCTACTTCATCTCCGCCGATTTCCGCCCGCTGGGCTTCAACGGCGACGACGTGGCGTTCTGCCGCCACATCACCGAGGCGGCCAAGGTCACCGCGATCCCGGTCACCGCATTCTATGACGGGGCCGGCGCGCCCGGCCATTTCGCCCGCTTCGCCTTCTGCAAGCGCGACGAGGTGCTGATCGAGGCATTGGCGCGGCTGGAGCGGCTGTTCGGCGGGCGGGACGCAGGGGCGACGCCGCCGCCATTGACGCAGGCGGCGCGGACGGCGTAAACGCCCGGCTCTGGAATTCGGGGCAGCCCCTCGATGGCGGACGTAGCTCAGCTGGTAGAGCGCCAGGTTGTGGTCTTGGATGTCGCGGGTTCGAGCCCCGTCGTTCGCCCCAGGTTTTTCCCTGCCGCCGAATTCCCCTCCCCGAAGGACCTGCCGCATGTCGTTTACGGTTGCCGTCGGTGGCCTTGGCGCCATCGGGCTCGCCCTGGCCCGCGCGCTGGACCGCGGGGTGGACGGCCTGGAACTCGTTGCCGTCAGCGCCCGTGACAAGGACCGTGCCCGCGCCAGTGTGGGCGGTTTCGCCACCCCGCCCGAGGTGGTGGAACTGGCCGAACTGGCGCGCGCCGACATCGTGGTGGAGGCAGCCCCGGCCGCGGTGTTCGAGGAGATCGCGGTCCCGGCCCTGACGGCCGGCTGCATCTTCATCCCCAGCTCGGTCGGCGCGCTGCTGCCGCGGATGCACCTGGTGGAGCTGGCGCGCGCGCATGGCGCGCGGATCGTGGTGCCGACCGGGGCGCTGCTGGGGCTGGATGCGGTGCGCGCGGCGGCAGAGGGGGAGGTTGCGTCGATCACGATCGAAAGCCGCAAGCATCCGCGCGGCTGGGCCGGGGCGCCGTACCTGGTGAAGAACAACATCGATGTCGCCGGCTTCGGCACGGCCACGGTGATCTTCGAGGGCACCGCCTTCGACGCCGCGGCCGGGTTTCCGGCCAATGTGAACGTGGCCGCGGCACTCGCCCTGGCCGGGATCGGGCCGGAGCGGACGACCGTTCGTTTGTGGGCCGATCCCGGGGTGGATCGGAATATCCATACGATCAAGGTGGAGGCGGCGGCGGCGCGGCTGACGATGACGGTGGAGAACGTGCCGAGCGAGGGCAATCCGCGCACCGGCAAGCTGACGCCGCTGTCGGTGCTGGCCTGCCTGCGCGGGCTGGTCAGCACGCTGAAGGTCGGCAGCTAGGGGGTTGCCGGCGGATGGCCGGACGAATGGGTAACATTCTGAAAACGTAATGAAATCCGCACGGCGCGGCGTCGGCATCCGGAGCGGTTTGCATGGTCGGGAGTGGCGCGCGGGCGCAGGGCGGCACCGGAGAGGGCCATGCGCCGGGCGGCGATGCGGTGCCGGGGCCGGGTGCGCGGCGGTGCATTGGGCGATGCGCCGGGCGGTGCATCGGGTGGCGCGCCGGGCGGCGCGAGCCGGCGCGGGCGGGATGGCGGCATGGGGGTGCGCGGCGCCCGCAGTCCGGCGGCCGGCATGGCGCGCGGCGGCGTGCCGGGGCTCGAACAGGGGAGGGCGCGCGTCGGCCTGCCGGGGTTCGGACGGATGGGCAGTGCCCGGCGGCAGGTTGGCGTGGGCGCGCGTGCGCGGGGCGAGGGCGGGGAGCTGGCCGCTGCGCCAGAGTTCGACCGCGTGCGCCAGCCGGTCCAGCAGCCGGGCCAGGGCGGCCAGGATGAGGAGGTTCAGCGCCGCCACCAGCCCGGCGCCGGCGCGCGCGCCGGCGTCCGCGCGCATGGCGGCGGCCATGCCGGCGGCCTGCGCGGCCAGGGGGTGGGGGGGTTGAACTAACATAATCCGCAAAATAACTAACTGTACCGGCCGCTGCAATGGGGAATCGCCGGGCGGACGGCAAAAAAGAGTCGGCGCACGCCCTGCATCCGTCCTGGTATAGGCTGGCGGTGCCAGCCATCGGGGAGCACGGATCGATGCCAGCCGGGACGCCTGACGGGATGCCTGCCACCGCCCGCGCCGCATCGGTCGCGGTGGTGGGGGCGGGCGACTTCATCGGGGCGGCGATCGCGCGCCGTTTTGCCCGCGAGGGCTACCTGGTGTTCTGCGGCCGGCGCAGCGGCGACAAGCTGGCGCCGCTGGTGGCGGCCATCACGGCGGCCGGCGGGCGGGCCGAGGGACGCAAGCTGGATGCCCGCCAGGAGGCCGAGGTGGCGGCGTTCCTGGCCGAGGCCGATGCCGCCGCGCCGCTGGAGGCGGTGGTGTTCAATGTCGGCGGGAACGTCAACTTCCCGATCCTGGAGACCACCGAGCGGGTGTTCCGCAAGGTGTGGGAGATGGCGTGCCATGCCGGCTTCCTGACCGGGCGGGAGGCGGCGCGGCATTTGGTGGCGCATGGCCGCGGCAGCATCCTGTTCACCGGCGCCACCGCCAGCCTGCGCGGCGGCAGCGGCTATGCCGCCTTCGCCAGCGCCAAGTTCGGGCTGCGCGCGATCGCCCAGAGCATGGCGCGCGAGCTGGGGCCGCGGAACATCCATGTCGCCCACCTGGTGATCGATGCCGGCGTCGATACCGCCTGGGTGCGCGAGCGGATCGCCGCCCGCGGGGCGGTGGAGCGGCCGGAGCCGGGGCAACTGGTGAACCCGGACTCGATCGCCGAGGTGTACTGGCAACTGCATTGCCAGCCGCGCGACGCCTGGACGCAGGAGCTGGATATCCGTCCCTCGGTGGAGAAATGGTGATGGCCAAGCCGGCAGTGGAATTCCATTTCGATTTCGGCAGCCCGAATGCCTATCTGGCGCATCGCGTGATCCCGGCCATCGAGGCGCGCACCGGGGTGCGCTTCAGCTATGTGCCGGTGCTGCTGGGCGGGGTGTTCAAGGCGACCGGCAACCGCTCGCCGGGCGAGGCCTTCGCCGGCATCCGCAACAAGCCGGAATACGAGCGGCTGGAAATGCGCCGCTTCATCGCCCGCCACGGGCTGCACGCCTTTCGCCGCAACCCGTATTTCCCGGTCAACACGCTGCAGATCATGCGCGGCGCGGTGGCCGCCGGGCAGGACGGCAATCTGGCCGCCTATGCCGAGGCGATGTTCCGCGGCATGTGGGAGGCGGAGAAGAAACTGGACGAGGCCGAGGTGATCCGCGCCTGGCTGGACGAAGCCGGGCTGGACGGGGCGCACACCCTGGCGCGCATCCAGGACGGGGCGGTGAAGGCGGCGCTGATCGGCAATACCGAAGCCTCGGTGGCGCGGGGCTGCTTCGGCGCGCCGACGTTCTTCGTGGGCGAGGAGATGTGGTTCGGCAAGGACCGGCTGCGGGACGTGGAGGAGGCGATCGGGGCGAAGTGAGGAAGGAAGGTCTTCTTTTTCTGAAGAAAAAGAAGCAAAAAGACTTCATTCAATTCGCCGGATCAGTGATATTGTCCCAAGTCATGAAAGTTTTTTGGTTCTTTTTTTCAAAAAAGAACACGCTTCCTTCCCTTGCCGGAACCCCTGATCAGCTCTCACCACCTATGCGGCAAGAAATCCGCGCACCTCGGCCAGGAACCCGGCCAGCTTGTCGTGGTGCACCCAATGCCCGGCGCCCTCGAAGGCCACCACGCGGGCGGTGCGGAAATGCTTCGCGCGGCCGTCATCCTGCGGGTTGCTGGCCCAGCTTTCCTTTCCATAGATCAGCAGGGTGGGGCAGGCGATGCGGGACCAGAGCTGTTCGACCTCGCCATAGGTCATCTCGTAGGGCGGCCAGCCGCGCACGTAGTTGTCGAATTTCCAGGAATAGGTGCCGTCCTCGTTCTGGTTGACGCCCTGTTCGGTGAGGTGGCGCGCCTGGGTGGGCGAGAGGTGCTTGTTCTGCTCCTGCATGCGCGCGAAGGCCTCCTCGATGCTGGCGTAGCGGCGCGGGGTGCGGGCGGAGAGCGCGTGGCGGGTTTCGATCCAGTCGCGCATGCGCGCGTCGATGGTCATCGCCTCGCGCTTGGCCTGGCTGCGCGGGGAGGGGCCGAGGCCCTCGATGGCGACCAGCTTGCCCACCGCTTCGGGGTAGATGCCGGCGTAGCGCAGGGCGATGTTGCCGCCGAGCGAATGGGCGATGATGGTGACCGGGGCCAGGCGCTGCTGGTGGATCAGCTGGGCGAGGTCGGCGATGTAGCCGGCCATGGTGTAGTTGCCGTCCGCCGCCCAGGCGCTGTCGCCGTGGCCGCGCAGGTCGGGCGCGATGACGTGGTAGTCGCGCCGCAGGTCCTCGGCCACCCAGTCCCAGTTGCGGCAATGGTCCTGGCCGCCATGCACCAGGAGCAGCGGCGGTGCGTCGGGGTTGCCCCAGTCGACGTAATGCAGCCGCAGGCGCTGGGAGAAGAAGGTGCGCGAGATCGGTCCGCTCTTGGACAGGGCGCCGCTCTTGGAAAGGGGGGTGGGCATGTCGGGGAACCTTGTCATCAATGCGCTAAGGGCTAAGCTTGCCGAGCGCCCCCCTTAGACACCTCACCAGAGGGGGGCAAGAACCGGAGGACACCCTTGGCCAAGATCACATTCCCCGTCGAGGCATCGCACATCATGATGTTCGCGCGCTCGATCGGCGACACCAACCCCGTGTACTACGACGAAGCGGCGGCCAAGAAGACGGAAGCCGGCGGCATCATCGCGCCGCCGTCGTTCGCCCAGTCGGTGGCGCAGTTCAACCCCGACTACTTCCTGCGCCCCAAGCCGGGCCAGCCGTGGTTCGGCTCCGGCAAGACGCCGTCTGGCGTGCAAGGCAAGGCGACATCGTCGGGCGGGCTGCATGCCGAGCAGCATTTCGAGTTCCACCGCCACATCAAGCCCGGCGACGTGCTGACGGTGGAGACCAAGCCGGGCAAGACCTGGGAGCGCGAGAGCAAGCGGGCGGGCAAGCTGAGCTTCCGCGAGACGATCAGCGAGTACCGCGACCAGGACGGCAACCTGGTGATCACCGCCACCGGCGTGGGCGTGACCACCGAGCGGCCGGTTTCGCAGGGTTAGGAGAGAGCACATGGCACTGAAGGCATCCGCCCTGAAGGTGGGCGACAAGCATTCCGAGCGCGTGGTGGACAACCTCTCGCGCACCCAGATCGTGCAGTACGCCGGCGCCTCGGGCGACTACAACCCGCTGCATACCGACGAGGTCTACACCACCCAGGTGGCCGGCTACCCCAGCGTGTTCGCGCACGGGATGCTGACCATGGGGCTGACCGGCAAGATGCTGACCAACTACGTGGGCGACGGCACGCTGACCAAGTTCGGCGTGCGCTTCACCAACCAGGTGTGGCCCGGCGACACGCTGGATGCCACCGCCACGGTGGCGGCGATCCGCGAGGAGGGCGGCGTGAAGCTGGTGGACCTGACGCTTTCCACCGTCAACCAGGACGGCAAGGAAGTGATGACCGGCAACGCGACGGCGCGGCTCGACCCGTAGCGCCGCGTCGGCATGTGCCCGGCCCTGGCACCGGGCCGGGCGCATTGTGCTTGACACTGGCGAAGGGGATGCGGTTTGGAAGGCGCCGGGCGGACGACTCCGTCCACGGGGAAGGACTCACGCCATGCGCCGCCGCCACCTGTTGCCTGCCGCTGCCGCCCTGGCGGCGTTTGCCTGGACCGCGCCGGCCGGCGCCCTGGACAGCCGCTACAGCGATGCCAATGGCGACATGGTGGCCGATGCGCCGAGCGACCCGAAGCAGTGGGTGGACCCCTCCGCCCTGATCTTCGCCTATACCCCGGTGGAGGACCCCGAGGTCTATCGCAAGGTGTGGGACGAGTTCCTGGCCCACCTGTCCAAGGTGACCGGCAAGAAGGTGGTGTTCTTCCCGGTGCAGTCCAATGCCGCGCAGATCGAGGCGATGCGGGCCGGGCGGCTGCACGTGGCCGGGTTCAATACCGGCTCCAACCCTTTGGCGGTGAACTGCGCGGGGTTCGTGCCGTTTGCCATGATGGCCAGCAAGAACAACGAGTTCGGCTACGAGATGGAGATCATCGTGCAGGCCGACGGGCCGATCCAGAAGATCGAGGACCTGCGGGGCCGCAAGGTGGCGTTCACCGACCCCAACTCGAATTCCGGCTTCAAGGCGCCGTCGGCGCTGTTGCGGGCGAAATACGGCCTGGAATCCGGGCGCGACTACACGGCGGCGTTTTCCGGCAAGCACGACAACTCGGTGATCGGCGTGGCCAACAAGGACTATGACGCGGCGGCGATCGCCAACTCGGTGATGAAGCGGATGGTCATCCGCAAGGTGGTGGACGGCAGCAAGCTGCGCTCGATCTACAAATCCGCCACCTTCCCGACCACCGCCTATGGCCACGCCTACAACCTGAAGCCGGAGCTGGCGGCGAAGGTGCGCGAGGCGTTCTTCACCTTCAAGTGGGAAGGCACGGCGCTGTTGAAGGAGTTCGAGAGATCGAGCCCGCCGGCGCAGAAGTTCCTGCCCATCACCTACAAGGACCAGTGGGCGGTGGTGCGGGAGGTTGATGCCGCGATGAACGTCTCCTACGCCTGCAAGTGAGCCCATCCGACAGCGGCGCCGCGCCGATGCTGCGGATCAGGGGCCTGAGCAAGACCTATCGCGGTGGCGACCGGGCGCTGGATGGCGTGGACCTCGACGTGCCGCGCGGGCAGTTGATGGCGCTGATCGGGCCGTCGGGGGCGGGCAAATCGACGCTGATCCGCTGTGTCAACCGGCTGGTGGAGCCGAGCGCGGGCGAAATCGTGGTGGATGGCGCGCCGGTGACCGGGCTGAGCAGTGGCGGGCTGCGGGCGGCGCGGCGGCGGATGGGCATGATCTTCCAGGAATACGCCCTGGTGGAACGCCTGACGGTGATGGAGAACGTGCTGTCCGGCCGGCTCGGCTATGTCGGGTTCTGGGCCAGCTGGCTGCGGCGCTTTCCGCAGGCCGACGTGGACGAGGCGTTCCGGCTGATCGAGCGGGCCGGGCTCGGCGGCATGCAGGACAAGCGCGCCGACGAATTGTCCGGCGGCCAGCGCCAGCGCGTGGGCATCTGCCGGGCGCTGATCCAGGACCCCGCCCTGTTGCTGGTGGACGAGCCGACCGCCAGCCTGGACCCGAAGACATCGCGCCAGATCATGCGGTTGCTGGTGGAACTTTGCGAAGAACGTCAGCTTGCGGCGATCGTCAACATCCATGACGTGGTGCTGGCGCAGATGTTCGTGCAGCGCATTGTCGGCCTGCGCGCCGGGCGGATCGTGTTCGACGGGCCGCCGGATGCGCTGACCACGGAGACGCTGACCGAGATCTATGGCGAGGAGGATTGGGCCGCCAGCAGCGCCCCCGAAGACGACGACGAGGATGACGCGGCGGCGGCGCGGGCGGCCGCACTGCGCCTGGCGGAAACCGCGCGGTGAGCGGGGCCGCCATCCGCCGCTGGCGGCCACCGCCGCTGATTGCCAATGCCTGGCTGCGCCTGGCGATCTATTGCGGTGCGGCGCTGTATCTCGCCCTGGCGCTGGGTACGCTGGAGGTGAACTGGGCGCGGGTGGCCGAGGGGCTGGTGCGCGGCTGGGCCTTCGTGGCGGCCTTTGGCGAGCCGGATTTCACCTCGCGCTGGGGCGAGATTTCCGAGGGCATGGTGGAGAGCCTGACCATGACGGTGGTCTCCACCGTGCTGGGGGTGGCGCTGTCGCTGCCGGTGGGGCTGGGGGCGGCGCGCAACCTGGCGCCGCTGCCGGTGTACCTGGCGTGCCGCGGGATCATCGCCGCCTCGCGCTCCTTCCCCGAGATCATCATCGCCATCCTGTTCGTGAAGATGTTCGGCTTCGGGCCGCTGGCCGGGATGGTGACGCTGACCTTCGCCACCGTCGGCTTCATGGCCAAGCTGCTGGCCGAGGACCTGGAGGATATCGACGAGGCGCAGGTGGAGGCGGTGCGCGCGGCAGGCGCCAACTGGGCGCAGGTGATGGTCTTCGCCGTGCAGCCGCAGGTGCTGCCGCGCTTCATCGGGTTGTCGGTGTACCGGCTGGACATCAATTTCCGCGAGAGCGCGGTGATCGGCATCGTCGGCGCCGGGGGCATCGGGGCGACGCTGAACACCTCGTTCGACCGCTACGAGTTCGGCACCTCGGCGGCCATCCTGCTGCTGATCATCGGTATCGTCATGATCGCCGAGTACTCGTCCGGCATCATCCGCAAGCGGTTGCAGTAATGCCTATCCAAACCCTTCCGACCGGGCAGGTCGCGTGGCAGCGCCGCACCATGCCGGCCCGGCTTGCGCGCTGGTTCGGCTGGCTGCTGGGCGTGCTGCTGGTGGTGCAGAGCTGGCAGGTGATGAACGCGGACACGATCTGGGAGTTCGTCTATGACGCGCCCGCCCAGGCCGGCGACCTGCTGGTGCGGATGTGGCCGCCGCGCTGGTCGGTGCTGGACCAGTTGTGGCGGCCGCTGTGGGACACGCTGAACATGGCGACCCTGGGCACCGCGCTGGGGGTGGTGCTGGGCGTGCCGGTGGCGTTCCTGGCGGCGCGCACCACCACGCCGAGTGCGACCATCCTGCGGCCGATCGCCCTGCTGGTGATCGTCGCCTCGCGCTCGATCAACTCGCTGATCTGGGCGCTGCTGCTGGTGACCGTGATGGGGCCGGGCGTGCTGGCGGGGATCATCGCGATTGCGCTGCGCTCGATCGGCTTCATCGGCAAGCTGCTGTACGAGGCGCTGGAGGAGACCGACGCGAACCAGGTCGAAGCGATCACCGCCACCGGGGCCAGCGCCGCCCAGCGCATCGCCTTCGGCTTCATCCCGCAGATCATGCCGACCTTCGCCGGCATCTCGGTGTATCGATGGGACATCAACATCCGCGAATCCACCGTCCTCGGGCTGGTCGGCGCCGGCGGGATCGGGCTGCAGCTCAACGCCAGCGTCTCGCGCCTGGCCTGGCCCGAGGTGACGGTGATGTTCGCCGCCATCCTGTGCACCGTGGCCGTTTCCGAGTGGGTATCCGCCCGGGTTCGCGCGGCGATCATCTGACCCGACACACCAGGAGCCCTCCATGCAGAATCCCGGCATCCACAGCATCCGCGTCGGCGACATCACCGTCACCGCGCTGAACGACGGCCAGTTCGAGGCCTCGACGGCCATCGTGAACGGCGTCAGCGAGGCGGCCGCCGCGGCGGCCGAATCCGGTGCCTTCCGCGTCCTGCCGCCGCGCATCACCGTCTCGGCCTTCCTGCTCGATGTCGGCGGCCGGAAGATCCTGATCGACACCGGCTGCGGCACCGCCTTCGGCCCCGCCATGGGCAAGTCCCGCGACCGGCTGGCCACGCTGGGGGTCACGCCCGCCGACATCGCCACCATCCTGGTCACCCACGCCCATATCGACCACGTCAGCGGCCTGATCGACGCCGCCGGCGCGCCCTGTTTCCCCAATGCCGAGATCGTGGTGAACGGCCTGGAAACCGCCTTCTGGCTGGATGACGCCACGGCTGCCGCGGCACCCGAGGCCGCGAAGGGCGCCTTCGCCACCGCGCAGGGCGCGCTGCGCCCCTATGCCGCGCGCACCCGCACCGTCAGCGATGGGCAGGAGGCGGCACAAGGCATCACCTGCCGGCATCTGCCGGGCCACACCCCGGGCCATTCCGGCTGGCTGATCGCCTCCGGCGCCGATACGCTGCTGGTGTGGGGCGACGTGGTGCACCTGCCGGGCATCCAGTTCGCCCTGCCGCAAGCCGGCCTGGCCTTCGATACCGACAGCGACGCCGCCCGCGCCACCCGCGCCCGCGCCTTCGACATGGCGGCCACCGACCGGCTGCTGGTGGCGGGCATGCACCTGGATTTCCCGACGTTCGGGCATGTGGTGAAGGCGGGCGCCGGCTATGGCTTCGTGCCGGTGGTTTGGCGGCCGGAAAGCTGACGAGGAAGGAAGAAGTTCTTTTTTGAAAAAAAGAACCAAAAAACTTCTGTTCATTGGAGTGTGAGGCACGCCGGTGCCACCCGAAGAACCACGAATGAAGTTTTTTTGCTTCTTTTTGTTCACAAAAAGAAGACCTTTCTTCCTCTCTTGCTACGCAAAGCTCCGCGCCAACCCCTCCTCCAGCCCCATCGGCGTCACCCCCAGCGTGGTGGTGGTCTCCGCCTGCGGGAAGTCCTTGTCCTCCAACAGGCGACGGATCTCGGCGGGGCGGATGCGCGGCAGGATCGGCAGCAGCGTGAGTGGGCTGGCGGCCATCAGCAGCCAGGCCGGCACCGGCAGGATGCGCGGCGGCTTCAGCCCGGCGGCGGCGGCGACGGCGCGCACGAAATCGGCGTAGGTGACCGGGCGCGGCCCGGCGATGATCGCGGTGCAGGGCCCCGGCCAGGGCCGCGCGATGGCGGCGCGCAGGCAGGCGGTGACGTCGTCCTGGTGGATCGGCTGCACCAGGTTGCGTCCGCCGGCGGGCAGCGGCAGCAGCGGCAGGCGCCGCATCACCGCCACCAGCCGGCGCACGTTGTTCTCGCCCTCGGCGCCGTAGATCATGGTGGGGTGCAGCATCACCCCCTGGCGGCCGGAGGCGAGGAAGGCCGCCTCGCCGGCGATCACGCCGCTGCCGTGGGCGTCGGGCCATTTCGAGAAGCGCCGCGTGCTGCCCATCAGCACCAGCCGCGCGGCCGGAGGTGCTGCGGCGATCACTGCGGCGGCATGGCGGGCATGCGCGGTGCAGACGACATGGGTTGCGTCGGCCAGGGCCGCCGCGAGGGCAGGGGGGTTGGCCAGGTCGGCCACACGGGCCTCCGCCAGCCCCAGCGCGGCGGCCTTGGCGGCATCGCGGACCACGGCAACGGCTGTGATTCCATGCGCTTGCAGCGCCGCGCACAGCGCCAGGCCGGAGCGGCCGGTGGCGGCGATGACGTGGACGCGCTCAGCCATCGGCTTGCGAAAAGGCGGCGCGCCAGATGAGGAGGTATCCCGTTACCACAGTCGCAACCCCTTGACGGAACACGCGTACATCGGCATAAGCCGCCGCCTGTTCCAAGGGGACCCCCATGCTCAAGACCACCCTCTCGCTCAAGCCCGCGGAGGTCAAGAAGGATTGGCTGCTGATCGACGCGGAAGGCCTGGTGCTCGGCCGCCTTGCCGTCATCATCGCCAACCGTCTTCGCGGCAAGCACAAGCCCACCTTCACCCCGCACGTTGATTGCGGCGACAACATCGTCGTGATCAACGCGGCCAAGGTGAAGCTGACCGGCAACAAGGCCGAGCAGTCGATCTTCTACTACCACACCGGCTATGCCGGCGGCATCAAGGGCCGCAGCCAGGGCCAGCGCCTGGCCAGCGCGCATCCCGAGCGGGTGCTGGAGAAGGCGGTGGAGCGCATGATCACGCGCGGCCCGCTGCAGCGCAAGCAGATGAAGCACCTGCACATCTACGGCGGTGCCAGCCATCCCCATGACGGCCAGCAGCCCAAGGCGATCGACGTTGCTGCCATGAACCCCAAGAACAAGAGGGGCTGAGCGCATGTCCGAGACCCAGAGCCGTACCCTCGCCGACCTGAAGGACCTCGCGGTCGCCCAGGTCGTCGCCGTCTCCGACGCGCCGAAGCGCGAGCCGAAGCGCGACGCGCAGGGCCGCAGCTACGCCACCGGCCGGCGCAAGAACGCCATCGCCCGCGTGTGGATCAAGCCGGGCAAGGGCGAGATCACGGTGAACGGCAAGCGGGTGGGCCAGTATTTCGCCCGCCCGGTGCTGCGCATGCTGATCACCCAGCCCTTCCTGGTCGCCGACCGCTACAACCAGTTCGACGTGTTCTGCACGGTGAACGGCGGCGGGCTGTCCGGCCAGGCCGGCGCGCTGCGCCACGGCATCACCCGCGCGCTGACCTATTACGAGCCGGAACTGCGCGGCATCCTGAAGATTGCCGGCTTCCTGACCCGCGACAGCCGTGCCGTGGAGCGCAAGAAATACGGCCGCGCCAAGGCCCGCCGCAGCTTCCAGTTCAGCAAGCGCTGAGCTGGCGCAACGAAGAAGGGGGTCGTGCTTCGGCACGGCCCCTTTTTTTGTCTCGGCAGCGGACAGGATGGAGAAGGGGTCGCGGAGGACACGGAGACCCACGGAGGACACGGAGACGCTGGTCCCAACGAGACGAAGGCCGATCCAGGCAATTTCCTCTCGGTGGTTCTCGGTGTCATCTGTGAACCCTTGCTTTTCCGAAACCTAGGCTGGCCCAGCCCCCTGCGTTCCCACATACACCGCGTACAGCGACTGGCTCGCCGCCATGAACAGCCGGTTGCGCTTCGGTCCACCGAAACAGAGATTGCCGCACACTTCCGGCAGGCGGATACGCCCCAGCAGCTTGCCCTCCGGCGACCATGTGGTCACGCCGCTGTAGCCCACCGACCCGCGGGCATTGCTCGATGCCCACAAGTTGCCCTGCACGTCGCATTTCACCCCGTCCGGCCCGCATTTCACGCCATCGATCATGAAGTCGCTGAACACGCGCTGGTTCGACACCTTGCCGTTGGCGACGTCGAACACCTGCACATCGCCCTTGCCGCCCGGCCCGGTATCGCCCGGTCCGCGCCCGGTGCTGGCGACGTACAGCCGCTTGTAGTCGGGCGAGAAGCACAGCCCGTTCGGGTCCGGCACCTGCGCCTCGGCGATCACCATCTCCACCTTGCCGCCGGGGTCGATGCGATAGACGTTGGTGGGCAGTTCCCGCCGCCACAGCCCGATCCCCGGCGGCTGGCCGAGGCGCGGGTTGAGCAGCCCGGCCGCATTGCTCGCCCCGCCGGCCACATCCGGCGCGCCCTCATAGAGCTGCCCGCCATAGGGCGGGTCGGTGAACCACACGCTGCCGTCGGGATGCGCCACGGCATCGTTGGGCGAATTCAGCCGCTTGCCGTCGAAGCTGTCGGCCAGCACCGTGGCCGACCCGTCCAGCTCGTAGCGCACCACCCGGCGCATCAGGTGCTCGCAGGAGATTTGCCGGCCCTGGAAATCGAAGGTATTGCCGTTGCTGTTGTTCGAGGGCATGCGGAACGTGCTGACCCGCCCGTCATCCTCCAGCCAGCGCATCTGCCGGTTGTTGGGAATGTCACTCCAGATCAGATAACGCCCGACCGAATTCCAGGCCGGCCCCTCCATCCACTGCGCCCCGGTCCACAGCCGGTGGATCGCGGTGTTGCCCTGGCGCAGCCCGTTGAACGCGGGATCGACGGCGATCACGTCGGGATCGGCGAAATAGGTCGTCGGCGCGCCGCCCGGCCCGAAATCGCGCGGTGGGTTGGTGATCGTGGTGGGCGGCCCCACCGGCCCGGTCTGGGCCAGCGCCGGGCGCATGATCGAGGCGGCGGCGGCGCCGGTGGCCAACGCACCGACAAGCCACCGGCGGGACGGCGCGGGCACCACACCGGGGGGTGGCAGGGTGCAGTCTTTTCGCTGCGACATCGTCGTTCCTTCCCTGAGTTGGTCGGTCGTTGCCGAACGCCCCGCCAGCAAGCCACGATCCCTGCACAATCGCAAGAATTGCTTTTCCTTCACCGTCCCGCGTTTGGTTGCAACTGTATGCGACGGCAGGTGCGACAGGGGAGTGCAACGATGAATTCTTGCCACGACTGCGCCATCACCGCGCGGCACCGGGGCCGTCTCAGGTCAGGAACACCCCGCCATTCACATGGATCGTCTGTCCGGTGACATAGGCCCCCTCGGGCCCGGCCAGCAGCCGCACCATCGCCGCGATCTCATCCACCGTGCCGCGCCGGCCCAGCGGCGTGCCGGCCAGGGTCAGGCTGCCGGGCAGCGGGCCGGCCGAGGTGCCGCGCACCGTGTCGATCGCGCCGGGGGCGATGCAGTTGGCGCGGATGCCCTGCCCGCCGAACTCCACCGCCAGGGAGCGCATCAATCCCTCCAGCCCCGCCTTGCTGGCCGAGACATGCGCCCGGTTCGGCGTGCCGACATGGTTGGACATGCCGGACATGGCGATGATCGCGCCGCCGCCGCGCGCCAGCATGTGCGGGATCGCCGCCTGGGACAGGAAGAACGCGCCGTCGAGCGCCACCGACATGATCTCCCGCCACTCCGCCAGCGAGATGTCCAGATACGCCGTCTGCCGCCGCAGCCCGGCATTGCTGACCAGGATGTCCAGCCCGCCCAGCGCCTGCACGGCCGCGCCCACCACGCCGCGCGCCTGCTCGTGCACCGAGACATCGCCCATCACCGCCGCCGCGGTGCCGCCGGCGGCACGGATGGTGGCCACCACCTCCTCCACCGCCGCCGCGTCGCTGCGCCCGTTCACCGCCACCGCCGCACCGTCGCGCGCGAGCGTCAGCGCGATCGCACGGCCAATGTTCTTGCCCGCGCCGGTGACCAGGGCGATCTTGCCTGATAGGGTCATGTTTGCGTTCCTGTAAAGTAAGTCTTCTTTTTGTGAACAAAAAGAAGCAAAAAAACTTCTTTCATCCGCCTTGATCGATGCCGAGCCCCAATGGCGCCGCTTAGCATGGCAGCAAGAGGATAAAGTTTTTTTGCCTCTTTTTGTTCACAAAAAGAAGAGTCTTCCTTCCTACCTCTCCACCCGCGTCTGCGACCATCCGATATACAGCCCCGACGCCATGATGATCGCCGCCCCGGTCCACGTTGCCGCGTCCGGCAGGTCGGCGAAGAACAGGTAGCCCACGATCACCGAGGCAAACAGCTGGAAATACTGGAACGGCGACACCAGGTTGGCCGGCGCATAGGTCAGCGCGCGCGCCACGAAATAATGCCCCGCCGCCCCCAGCACGCCCAGCGCGCAGAACATCGCCAGGTGCGGCAGGCTGGCCGGCGTGCGCCACACGAACGGCATCACCGCCAGCATCCCGATGGCGCCCACGATCGGCGCATACACCGACGAGGTCGCCGGCGAATCGATCCCCGCCACCTTGCGCGTCAGGATCTGGTACACCCCGTAGCAACAGGCGCTGGCCACCACGAACAGCGAGGCCCAGTGGAACAGTTCGGTCCCCGGCCGGATCACGATCAGCACGCCGGCGAACCCGCAGCCCAGCGCGACCAGCCGCTTCGCGTTGGTCCGCTCCCCCAGCATCGGCCAGGCCAGCAGCGCCACCACCAGCGGCCCGGTCAAGCTGATCGCCGCGGCATCGGCGATCGGGATGAACACCACGGCGAAGAAGAAGCACAAATTGGAGATGTACAGCATCATCGCCCGCACGAACTGGATCATCGGCCGCCGCGTGCGCAGCACCGACAGCCCCTCGCGCGGCATGAAGGTGGCCAGGATGAACACGAAATGCCCGAAGGCCCGCGCCCACGACACCTGCAGCGAGGAGTATTCCGCCCCCAGCAGCTTGGCGAAGCCGTTCATCACCGGAAACACCATCCCGGACATGCAGATGAACAGAATGCCCAGCAGCAGCCGCCGATCGAAGACCCCCGCCCCGCCGCCGGGGCGCCACATCGTCATGCCATTCCGCCAGTCCCGCTGCCTGCGCCCACCATGCCGCAGATCGTGCAGCCGCGAACCCCCCCATCCGCCGCACCGCAAATCTGCATACAAGGCAGGCAGCGCCGCGCCTTGGTTTTGCTTGTGTTCGCCGCCCGCCGCGGCAAAACATGCCGCCGGAAGGAGAACTTCACATGGCAGACACGGCCACCGTTTTCATCGACGGCGAATCCGGCACCACCGGGCTGGGCATCCGCACGCGGCTTGAGGCGTTTGCGGGGGTTGCCCTGCGCAGCCTGACCGGCGAACGACGCAAGGATCCGGCGGCCCGCCAGGCGATGATGCGCGAGGTCGATCTCGTCGTGCTCTGCCTGCCCGACGACGCGGCGAAGGAAAGCACCCGGCTGGCCGACGAGCTCGGCGCCGACGCGCCCAAGCTGCTCGACGCCAGCACCGCCCATCGCGTCGATCCCGCCTGGGCCTACGGGTTCCCCGAAATGGCGCCCGGCCAGGCCGCGAAGGTTGCCGCCGCGCGAAAAGTGTCCAACCCCGGCTGCTATCCCACCGGCGCCATCGCCCTGATCCGCCCGCTGGTCGCGGCCGGCGTGATGGCGGCCGACCACCCCATCGCCATCAACGCCGTCAGCGGCTATTCCGGCGGCGGCAAGGCGATGATCGAGGCCCACGTCGCCACCGGCGGCCCGTCCTTCGAGCTGTACGGCATGGGATTCGAACACAAGCACGTGCCGGAAACCCAGCTCTACACGGGCCTCTCCCGCCGCCCGATCTTCATCCCCTCGGTCGGCCATTTCCGCCAGGGCATGCTGGTCAGCGTGCCGCTGCACCTGGACACGCTGGCCGGCAAACCGAAGGGTGCCGACCTGCACGCCATCCTGGCCGCCCATTTCAAGGGCAGCACCCTGGTCCGCGTCCTGCCCACCCAGCCCGCCGAGCGCCTGACCGCCGAGGACCTCAACGACACCGACCTGCTGGAACTGCGCGTCTATGCCAACGAGGCGCACCGCCAGGCCCTGCTGGTCGCCCGGCTGGACAATCTCGGCAAGGGTGCCTCGGGGGCGGCGGTGCAGAACATCGCCCTGATGCTCGGCCTCGCCCACACCGCGGCAACCGCGCGCGAAATGGCGCATGCCTGAAGGCCCGCTCTTCCCGTTCGAGGGCGCCACCCCCCAGGTGGCGCCCGACGCCTTCATCGCCCCCACCGCCGCCGTCATCGGCCAGGTCACCATCGGCGCGAAGGCCGGCATCTGGTTCCACTGCGTGCTGCGCGGCGACACCAACTTCATCCGCGTGGGCGCGCGCAGCAACATCCAGGACGGCACCATCGTGCACGTCAACGCCGGCACCATGCCGACGATCATCGGCGAGGACGTGACCATCGGCCACGCCTGCATCATCCACGCCTGCACCCTGCACGACCGCGCCTTCGTCGGCATGGGCGCGACGGTCCTGGACGGTGCGGTGATCGAGGCAGGCGGCATGCTCGCCGCCGGCAGCCTGCTCACCCCCGGCAAGCGCATCGGCCCCGGCGAAATCTGGTCGGGCGCGCCCGCGAAACTGTGGCGCGTGCTCTCGCCCGAGGACCTCGCCAGATACGGCCGCACCGCCGCGCATTATGTGGAGTTGGCGGGGCGATACCGGCAGGACCGCCCGTAACGCCGGGGGTGGCGCGCCGCGCGTCGCTTGCGTCCCCATACCCCGGCATTCCACTCGATTCCTTCACGCATAGTTGTGTTCCGCTGCGCCGTGCGCAACCCTAAGTATCCCCCGGGGCCACTCGCCCCCGGAGTGACCACCGATGGCACGCCTTCTCCTGCCGGTGCTGCTGATTCTCGCCGGCTGCACCCCCCCGCCGGCCCCGCCGCCGGTGCACCTGGCCAGCGTCACACCCGACATCGACCCCGCCCTGATGGACATCTTCTTCGGCCCCGGCCAGCACCGCGCCATCTCGCCGGTCATCCGCTGCCCGGTGCGCTGCCAGCTCAGCCAGTAGCGGCCTCCTTGCGCAATGCGGCGAAGGTCTCGCTGGCCACGATCAGCGCCTCGCGCACGAATGGCAGCCCGACATAGACCGACAGGTGGAGAATGGCCTCGGTCAGCTCCTCCTCGCTCCAGCCATTGTTGCGCGCCATGCGCAGATGCACCGCCAGCTCCGGGTATCGCCCGGTCGAGGTGTCGGAGATCACGCAGATCAGCGCCCGCGTCTTCAGGTCCAGCCCCGCGCGCGTCCACACCGCGCCGAACGCGATATCGGTGGCCAGCTCGCGGAACTTCACCATGATCGGATCGGCATACAGCGTGGCATTGAGCTGCGCGGCATAGTCCTCGCCCATCAGCCTGCTGCGCATCGCCGTGCCCTTGGCACGCAGGTCATCGTCGGCCATCACGCCACTCCTGTCGCAAATCGGGTTGAGGGGGGCCGGCTGCGCCGCAGCAGCAGCGCGGCAATCGCCAGGTTCACCAGGTTCCAGGCAAACCCGTTGGCGAAGGCGGCGCGGTACGAGCCGGTCAGGTCGAAGATCGCCCCCGACATCCAGCCGCCCAGCGCCATGCCCAGGATCGTCATCATCAGCACCACGCCCACCCGCGTGCCGGCCTCGCGCGCCGGGAAATACTCGCGCACGATGATGGCGTAGCTTGGGATGAGGCCGCCCTGGAACAGCCCGAACAGCGCCGAGATCACATACAGCGACGCCAGCCCGTCGAACGCGAAATACAGCAGCAGCGCGCTGGCCTGCAGGCCGGAGCCCAGCAGCAGCGTCCACAATCCGCCTATCCTGTCCGCGATGAACCCCGAGGCCAGCCGGCTGATCACCCCGAAGCCCAGCATCAGCGACAGCATCTCCGCCCCGCGCGCCACCCCGTAGCCGAGGTCGCCGCAATAGGCGACGATATGCACCTGCGGCATCGACATCGCGACACAGCACATCACCCCCGCCACCGCCAGCAACCCCATCATCCGGTTGGGCGAGATGCCGCGCAGCCGCAGCCCCTCCACCACGCCGGCCACCACCGGGGCATGCGCCGGCGGCCGCCGGCGCACCACCAGCGACAGCGGCACCAGCACCGCCGCACACACCAGCCCGATCACCACATGGCCCATCCGCCAGCCGATGGTGTCGATCATGTGCTGGATGATCGGCGGCCAGATCGTGCCGGCCAGGTAGCTGCCGCTGGCCGCCACCGCCACCGCAATGCCGCGCCGGCGGATGAACCAGCGCGAGGTGTCGGCCATCAGCGGCCCGAACACCGTGGACGACCCCAGCAGCCCGATCGGCACGCCATAGGCCAGCGCGAACACCCACACATTGCTCGCCATCGCCGCCAGCCCATAGCCCAGCCCCAGGCACACGCCGCCGATCGCCACCGGCACCGCCACCCCGGAGCGGTCCGCCAGCCGCCCCATCAGCACGCCCCCCAGGGCAAAGCCGATCGTCACCAGGGTGAACGGCAACGAGGCATCGGCGCGGCCGATGCCGAACTCCATCTGGATCGTCGGCAGCACCACCACCGCCGACCACATCCCCACGCCCCCCACCGTGCCCAGCAGCAACGCGACCGAAAGCCGCATCCAGGCATAGGCGGAATCCTCGACGCCGGCTTGCTCCAACGCCCTATTCCCAGCCCGGCGGCGCCACGAAGCCGCGCCAGGATTTCTCCAGCAGCCCCGCCACCGCGATGGTGGTGCGGTCGTCGTACAGCCCCCCCAGCACCTGCACCCCGAACGGCAGCCCGGTGCTGCTCAGCCCCAGCGGCGCCACGGTGGCCGGCAACTGGTAGAAGCTCGCCAGCCCGGCCCAGAACATCTGGTCGATCACCGGCACACGCTTGCCGTTCACCTCGATGCTCCGCTGATGCCGCTCGCCCGCCTGGTCGATCGGGAATGCCGGTGAGGCGGCCGGCGGGCACAGCAGCACGTCCCAGTCGCGGAAGAATGCCGCCCAGGCCCGGCGCATCCGCACCCGCGTCTCGTTCTTCTGCAGGAAATGGCGGTGGCTCATGGTGATGCCGCGCGCCATCTGGGCATAGTAGCTGGGATCGTCGGGCTTCTGCCCGTCGCGCACCGCCTGCCACTGCGCCGCCGCCGCATCGTCCATCCCGACGGCGGTGGTCGCCCGCAGCATCTCGATATACAGCCCATGCCCCGCGCCCAGGTCGAACTCCGGCCGCGCCGTCAGGCTTACCTTGGCACCCTCGCGGCGCAGGACCTTCGCCAGCCGCTCCAGCTCCTCCTGCATCTCCGTATCGACATCGGAGCACGGATGCGCCGTCATCACCGCCACCCGCAGCCCCGCCCATGCGGTGGCCCGCGGCTTCGGCAGGCGCAACTGCCACGCGGCCTCGCTGTCCTCCGGCCCCGCCATCACCTCCAGCCCGATCGCCAGGTCCCCGGCCGAGCGTGCCATCGGCCCAACCACCGCCATGTCCAGCTGGTCCAGGTTGTCGAACACCGCATGGCCGGTCTGCGGGCAGATGCCCCAGCTCGGCTTGTGGCCGAACACGCCGCAGTAATGCGCGGGGTTGCGGATCGAGGCGCCGATATCGCTGCCGGCCTCCATCCCCGTCAGCCCCGCCGCCAGCGCCGCTGCCGCCCCGCCGGACGAGCCGCCCGGCGTGCGCGCCGGGTCCCACGGGTTGCCGGTGGTGCCATACACCGCGTTGAAGCTCTGCCAGTCCGCCAGGTTCAGCGGCACGTTGGTCTTGCCGAAGAACACCGCCCCGGCCGCCTTGTAGCGCGCCACCGTCACCGAATCCGCCTTCGCCCGATGGTCCTTCAGCGCCGGCATCCCCCAGGTGGTCGGCAGCCCGGCGATGTCGAAGCTCTCCTTGATCGTCATCGGCACGCCATGCAGCTTCCCGCCCGTCGCCTTCGCGCGGTCCAGCGCCGCCGCCCGCTTGCGCGCCCGCTCGAAGTCGCGCACCACCACGGCGTTGATCCGCCCGTCCAGCCGCTCGACGCGGGCAATATAGTGGTCCAGCAACTCCCGGCACCCGATCGCGCCGCGCCGGATCAAGGCCGCCTGGCGTTTCGCCGACAGGAACGTAGGGTCCATCCGCGCCTCCTCACTGCGGGCGTGCACCGCCCCCGGCCACCACTCTGGACTCGTGGCGCCGCGTCGGGAAGGGGGGCGGCAGGGTGAAGAAAAGATGTTCTTTTTTGGTAACTGCCCAGGTACCCTGGGTTCAGAATTTGATTGACGGACAACGACGCGGCGTGAGTCAAGGTTGGGATGCCGTTGCAGCCGCTCCCTCTGTCGATATCTGAGCTTGTTGCGACGGTCTCGTC
>JADLHF010000196.1 GCA_020848935.1 Acetobacteraceae bacterium | reverse complement strand
GATGAACGGCTTGAACAGCTCCAGCGCCATCTTCTTCGGCAGCCCGCACTGGTGCAGCTTCAGCTCCGGCCCGACCACGATCACCGAGCGGCCGGAATAATCGACGCGCTTGCCCAGCAGGTTCTGCCGGAAGCGCCCCTGCTTGCCCTTCAGCATGTCGGACAGCGACTTCAGCGGGCGCTTGTTGGCCCCCGTGATGGCGCGGCCGCGGCGGCCGTTGTCGAACAGCGCATCGACGGATTCCTGCAGCATGCGCTTCTCGTTGCGCACGATGATGTCCGGCGCGCGCAGCTCGATCAGCCGCTTCAGGCGGTTGTTGCGGTTGATCACGCGACGGTACAGGTCGTTGAGGTCACTGGTCGCAAAGCGCCCGCCGTCCAGCGGGACAAGCGGACGCAGTTCGGGCGGGATCACCGGCACCACGTCCAGGATCATCCACTCCGGCTTGGCACCGGATTCGGAGAACGCCTCGATCAGCTTCAGCCGCTTGACCAGCTTCTTGCGCTTGGCCTCGCTGGTGGTCTCCTTCAGGTCGGCGCGCAGCTGCACCTTCTCGGCATCGGCGTCGATGCGCTGGAGAATGCCCTTGATCGCCTCGGCGCCGATGCCGGCGGTGAACGCGTCGTCGCCGAACTCGTCCTGCTTGGCCATCAGCTGATCTTCGTTCAGCAGCTGGTGCATCTTGAGGTCCGTCGTGCCGGGCTCCAGCACCACGTAGCTCTCGAAATACAGGATCTTCTCCAGCTCCTTCAGCGTCAGATCGACCATCAGGCCGATCCGGCTGGGCAGGGACTTGAGGAACCAGATATGCGCCACCGGCGAGGCCAGCTCGATATGGCCCATGCGCTCGCGCCGCACCTTGGCCAGCGTGACCTCCACGCCGCACTTCTCGCAGATGATGCCGCGGAACTTCATGCGCTTGTACTTGCCGCACAGGCACTCGTAGTCCTTGATCGGCCCGAAGATGCGCGCGCAGAACAGCCCGTCCCGCTCCGGCTTGAAGGTGCGGTAGTTGATCGTCTCCGGCTTCTTGATCTCGCCATAGGACCAGGAGCGGATCTGCTCCGGGCTCGCCATCTGGATCTTGATCTGGTCGAAGGTCTGCGTCTGGCCCGTCTGGCCCAGGATCTTCATCAGCTCGTTCATGCCATCACCTTTTCAGGAATCAGTGGGCGGCGATCTCAAGACAAGAAAAAATCTTCCTATTCTGAAGAAAAGGAAACAAAAAGACTTTCAGTCATTCGCGTCCGGCAAACGAGTGAAGGTTTTTTGGTTCTTTTTTTCAAAAAAGAACATTCTTCCTTCAGGTCGGATTCATATCCAGGTCCACGTTCAGCCCAAGCGACTTCAGCTCCTTGACCAGCACGTTGAAGCTCTCGGGAATGCCCGCCTCGAACGTGTCCTGCTCGCGCACGATCGCCTCATAGACCTTGGTGCGGCCCGACACGTCGTCGGACTTCACCGTCAGCATCTCCTGCAGCGTGTAGGCGGCGCCATACGCCTCCAGCGCCCAGACCTCCATCTCGCCGAAGCGCTGGCCGCCGAACTGCGCCTTGCCGCCCAGCGGCTGCTGGGTCACCAGCGAGTACGGGCCGATCGAGCGGGCGTGGATCTTGTCGTCCACCAGGTGATGCAGCTTGAGCATGTAGATGATGCCCACCGTCACCTTGCGCTCGAACGGCTCGCCGGTACGCCCGTCGGTCAGGACCACCTGGCCGGACGAATCCAGCCCGGCCTTGGCCAGCATGGCCTCGATATCGGCCGGATTGGCCCCGTCGAACACCGGGGTGGAGATCGGGATGCCCTTCTTCAGGTTGTCGGACAGCTCCATCAGCTGCGCGTCGGACATCGCGGCGATCTGCTCGGCATAGACCTTGTCGCCGTAGATGTCCTTCAACCGCGCCAGCAGCGCGTCGCGGGCGTGCCCGGTGCGGCGGTATTCCTCCACCAGCTCGCCCACCTGCTTGCCCAGCGTGGCACAGGCCCAGCCCAGATGCGTCTCCAGGATCTGGCCCACGTTCATGCGGCTGGGCACGCCCAGCGGGTTCAGCACGATATCCACCGAGGTGCCGTCCTCCAGGAACGGCATGTCCTCCACCGGCATCACGCGCGAGCATACGCCCTTGTTGCCGTGCCGGCCGGCCATCTTGTCGCCCGGCTGCAGCTTGCGCTTCACCGCCACGAACACCTTGACCATCTTCATCACGCCGGGCGGCAGCTCGTCGCCGCGCTGCAGCTTCTCCACCTTGCTGTCGAAGCGCGCCTGCAGGCGGGCCACGGCGGCATCGTACTCGCGCTTGAGGATCTCGATCTCGGCCATCACGCCGTCATCCTGCACGCCGATATGGCGCCAGGTGCCGCGCACGTGCTCGGCCAGCACCTCCTCGGTCAGCACGGTGCCGGCCTTGATGCCCTTGAACCCGCCGGATGCCTTGCCGCCCAGCAGCTTCTCGCGCAGCCGGTTCAGGAACGAACGCTCCTGGATCGCCTTCTCGTCGTCGCGGTCCTTGGCCAGCCGCTCGATCTCGAAGCGCTCGATCGCCATGGCGCGCTCGTCCTTGTCCACGCCACGGCGGCTGAACACGCGCACATCCACGATCGTGCCGGTCACCCCCGGCGGCAGCTTCAGCGAGGTGTCGCGCACGTCGGACGCCTTTTCGCCGAAGATGGCGCGAAGCAGCTTCTCCTCCGGCGTCATGGGCGACTCGCCCTTCGGCGTCACCTTGCCCACCAGGATGTCGCCCGGGTTCACCTCGGCGCCGATATAGACGATGCCGGCCTCGTCGAGGTTCTTGAGCGCCTCCTCGCCGACGTTCGGGATGTCCCGGGTGATCTCCTCCTGGCCCAGCTTGGTGTCGCGGGCCATCACCTCGAACTCCTCGATGTGGATCGAGGTGAACACGTCGTCGCGGGCGATCCGCTCGGAGATCAGGATCGAGTCCTCGAAGTTGTAGCCGTTCCAGGGCATGAACGCGACCAGCACGTTGCGCCCCAGCGCCAGCTCGCCCAGCTCGGTGCTGGGACCGTCGGCGATGATGTCGCCCTCGGCCACCCGATCGCCCACGCGCACCAGCGGGCGCTGGTTGATGCAGGTGCTCTGGTTGCTGCGCATGAATTTCCGCAGGCGATAGATGTCCACCCCCTTGGTGGTGCCATCCTCCGCCGTCGCCCGCACCACGATGCGCGCGCCGTCGATCTGGTCGATCACGCCTTCCCGGCGGGCGACGATGGTGGCGCCGGAATCGCGCGCCACCGCGCCCTCCATCCCGGTGCCCACCAGCGGCGCATCGGCGCGGATCAGCGGCACCGCCTGGCGCTGCATGTTCGAGCCCATCAGCGCGCGGTTGGCGTCGTCATTCTCCAGGAACGGGATCAGCGCCGCCGCCACCGAGACCAGCTGCTTCGGCGACACGTCGATGGCGGTCACGTCCTCGGGCCTGACCAGGCGGAAATCGCCCTGCTTGCGCACCGAGACCAGCTCCTGGGTGAACCGCCCGCCGGTGTCCATCGGCGCATCGGCCTGGGCGACAACGAGCTTCTCCTCCTCCATCGCCGACAGGTATTTCGGGTCGCGCTGCACCACGCCGTCCTTGACCAGCATGTACGGCGTCTCGATGAAGCCGTACTTGTTGACCTTGGCGTAGGTGGCCAGCGAGTTGATCAGGCCGATATTCGGCCCTTCCGGCGTCTCGATCGGGCAGATGCGGCCGTAATGCGTCGCGTGCACGTCGCGCACCTCGAAGCCGGCGCGCTCGCGGGTCAAACCGCCCGGTCCAAGGGCCGACAGCCGGCGCTTATGCGTCACTTCGGACAGCGGGTTGGTCTGGTCCATGAACTGGCTGAGCTGCGAGGAGCCGAAGAACTCCCGCACCGCGGCCGCCGCCGGCTTGGCGTTGATCAGGTCGTGCGGCATCACCGTGTCGATATCCACCGAGCCCATGCGCTCGCGGATGGCGCGCTCCATGCGCAGCAGGCCGACGCGGTACTGGTTCTCCATCAGCTCGCCCACCGAGCGCACCCGGCGATTGCCCAGGTTGTCGATGTCGTCGATCGTGCCCCGGCCGTCCTTCAGCTCGCACAGGATCTTCACCGTGCGCAGGATGTCCTCCTTGCGCAGCACCCGCACGCTGTCCTCGGCGTCGAGCGTCAGGCGCATGTTCATCTTCACCCGGCCAACGGCGGACAGGTCGTAGCGGTCACCATCGAAGAACAGGCCGCGGAACAGCGCCTCGGCGGTGTCCGGCGTCGGCGGCTCGCCCGGGCGCATCACCCGGTAGATGTCGGTCAGAGCGTCGTCGCGGTTGTTGTTCTTGTCCACCACCAGGGTGTTGCGCAGCCACGGGCCGTTCGACTGGTCCACCGCCAGCGTCGGCAGCGTGTCGATCCCGAGGTCTTCCAGGGCGGCCAGCTTGGCCTCGGCCAGTTCCTCGCCGGCATCGGCGTAGATCTCGCCGGTCTCGGTGTTCACCAGGTCCTCGGCGACATAGCGGCCCAGCAGGTCGGCGCGCCCCACCAGCACCACGCGGGTGGTCTCGGCGATCTTGCGTGCCTGGCGCGCGGTCAGCTTCGCCTCGGCATCGGCCACCACCACGCCGGTTTCGGCATCCACCAGCGGCTCCAGCAGCTTGATGCCGCGGAACGCATCGGGGTCGAACGGCCGCGCCCAGCCCTTCGGCGTGCGGGTGAAGATCACCTGGCCATAGAAGAAATTCAGGATCTCCTCGGCATCCATGCCGCGGATTTCGCCCGGCTCCAGCTCCTCGCCCTTCGCCGCGCGGGCAGCGCGCAGCGCCTCGGTGCCGGCCGATTCCAGCGCATACAGCAGCGTGGTGACCGGCAGCTTGCGCTTGCGGTCGATGCGCACGTACACGAGGTCCTTGCTGTCGAACTCGAAATCCAGCCACGAGCCGCGGTACGGGATCACCCGCGCCGAGAACAGATACTTGCCGCTGCTGTGCGTCTTGCCCTTGTCGTGATCGAAGAACACGCCCGGCGAGCGGTGCATCTGGCTGACGATCACACGCTCGGTGCCGTTGATCACGAAGGTGCCGTTGTCGGTCATCAACGGCATGTCGCCCATATAGACCGGCTGCTCCTTGATGTCGCGGATCGAGCGCGCGCCGGTGTCCTCGTCCAGATCCCATACGATCAGGCGCAGGATCACCTTCAGCGGGGCGGCAAACGTCATGCCGCGCTGGATGCACTCCTCCACGTCGTATTTCGGGTCTTCCAGCTCGTAGTACACGAACTCCAGCCGGCCGCGGCCGGCGAAGTCGTCGATCGGGAAGACCGACTTGAACACCTCCTGAAGGCCGGTGTTGGTGCGGCTGTCATGCGGCGTGGCCATCTGCAGGAACGCCTCGTAGCTGGCGCGCTGCACGTCGATCAGGTTGGGCATCTGCACCAGTTCGGGAATACGCCCGAAGCTCTTGCGGATGCGCTTCTTGCCGGTAAAGGAACCAGTGATCGCGTTCATGCCTGTGTCCTGAACAATGGGTCGGTCTTTGGTCCCGGCTCCCCGAATCCGCTGGGGCGCCGTTCGTCGATGGCCATGGGCAGCAGGAATAGCCGGTGGCCGATAGGCAGCAGAAACGCCGATGCGGACGGAAGCCGCACCCCTTCCGGGGGCGGCCTCCGCCCTGTCAGCGCAGTGGCGCGGCGGTCACGCCGCGCCGGAACTCACTTGACTTCGACAGTCGCGCCAGCCTCTTCCAGCACCTTCTTGATCTTGCCAGCCTCTTCCTTGTTCACGCCTTCCTTCACGGTCTTCGGCGCGCCCTCGACCAGATCCTTGGCCTCCTTCAGGCCCAGACCGGTGATGGTGCGGATCTCCTTGATCACGTTGATCTTCTTGTCGCCGGCGGTGGCAAGGATCACGGTGAACTCGGTCTGCTCCTCAACCGGGGCGGCGGCCGCGGCGGCGGCGGCCGGCGCGGCAGCAGCGACAGGCGCCGCAGCAGACACGCCCCACTTCTCCTCCAGCATCTTAGACAGCTCGGCGGCCTCCAGCACGGTCAGGCTGGACAGCTGTTCCACCAGGTTCGCAAGATCGGCCATCAGTTTCTTCCTTTAACTTAGTCACTGGTCGGTTCCAGACAAGCCCGCGCCCCGATATCGGGGTGGGCCCGCCACTCATGTTCAGGCGCAGCCGGTCAGGCCGCCTCGTCCTTGCTGGCATAGGCCGCCAGAACCCGCGCGAGCTGTCCGCCCGGCGCCTGGAGCACGCCTGCGATCCGCGTGGCCGGGGCGGCAAGCAGCCCCAGCAACTTGGCGCGCAGCGCATCCAGCGACGGCAGCTCGGAAAGCGCCTTGACCCCGGATGCATCAAGCATCTGGCTGCCAAGCGCCCCACCGAGCACCACGAACTTGTCGTTGGTTCTGGCGAACTCGACGGCGGTCTTCGCCACTGCCACCGGGTCGTGCGCCCACGCGAGCGCGGTCGGTCCCTTCAGCAGCGGCGCGATGCCGTCAAAGCGGGTCCCATCCAGGGCGAGGAGGGCCAGCCGGTTCTTCGCAACCTTGAACGTCGCACCCGCTTCGCGCATGCGGCGGCGCAGAATCGTCGCATCGGCAACCGTCAGCCCGTTGTTCTGGGTGACCACCACCATGGACGTCTCGGCGAACACCGCTGCCAGCGAGGCAACGAACGCGTGCTTCTCCGTACGGTCCAAATCTCGTCTCCGTCGGTGGCCGGCAGCGGCAATGCCGCGTCCGGCCGGGTTGCCCTGTGAGCCGGCACGAACGCCACCCGTCTCGCGACAGGCCTTCAGGCGCCCGGACCAGCCCGGTTCGCCTGTCCCCGGCAGCGGCCGAAGCCTCCACCGGTGAGTCGGAACCGCCAGAAACCGGGCACAAGGCCCGAAATCCCCGGCATCCCCGTCTCCCGCGCGCGAACCCTTGGGTTCCTTAATGCCCCCGAGAGGGCAACGAGCGGTCTCGGACAGGTTCGGGGGCTCCCGCCCCCTGCCCGCCACTGGCCCGAGGGCCGGTGGCGAATTCTGTTATCACAAGAAAGCAAGGCCTTCTTTTTCTGAAGAAAAAGAAGCAAAAAGACTTTTATCCATTGCGCTCATTGGCATGTCCGCGCCGGGGCCTGGATGGATAGAAGTTTTTTGGTTCTTTTTTTCAAAAAAGAACGCGCTTCCTTTACGCCAGCGTCGCCACATCCACCCGCACGCCCGGCCCCATGGTGGAGCTCACCGCCACGCGCCGCACATAGGTGCCCTTCGCGCCGGTCGGCTTGGCCTTCACGATCGCATCGGCGAACGCGCGCGCATTCTCCAGCAGCTTCTCGGCCGGGAACGACGCCTTGCCGATGCCGCCATGCACGATCCCTGCCTTCTCGGCGCGGAACTCCACCTGGCCCGCCTTGGCCGCGGTGATCGCGCCCTTGACGTCCATCGTCACCGTGCCCAGCCGCGGGTTCGGCATCAGCCCGCGCGGCCCCAGGATCTTACCCAGCCGGCCCACCAGGCCCATCATGTCCGGGGTGGCGATGCAGCGGTCGAACTGGATATCGCCGGCCTGGATCTTCTCGGCCAGGTCATCCGCGCCCACCACGTCGGCCCCGGCGGCCAGCGCCTCCTCGGCCTTCGCGCCGCGGGCAAACACGCCCACGCGCAGCGTCTTGCCGGTGCCGTTCGGCAGGCCAACCAGCCCGCGCACCATCTGGTCGGCATGGCGCGGGTCGATGCCCAGGTTCATGCTGATCTCGATCGTCTCGTCGAACTTCGCCTTCGCATTCGCCTGCACCGCGGCGATCGCCTCGGCCAGCGGATAGGTCTTGGTCAGGTCCACGGCCTTGCGGGCGGCGGTCAGGCGCTTGTTGTGTGCCATCGGATCAGCCCTCCACCACGGACAGGCCCATCGAGCGCGCGCTGCCGGCCAGCATGCGCACGGCACCGTCCACATCGTTGGCGTTCATGTCCTTCATCTTCACCGCGGCGATCTCGCGCAGCTGCTCGGTGGTGACCTTGCCGATCGGCCCGCCCTTGCCCGGCGTGGTGGTGCCCTTCTGGATGCCGGCGGCCTTCTTCAGGAAATAGGTGTTCGGCGGCGTCTTGGTGATGAAGCTGAAGGTGCGGTCGGCGAACGCGGTGATCACCACGGGAACCGGCATCCCCGGCTCCATCTGCGCGGTCACCGCGTTGAATTCCTTAACGAACGACATGATATTCAGGCCGCGCTGGCCCAGCGCCGGGCCAACCGGCGGCGACGGATTGGCCTTGCCGGCCGGAATCTGCAACTTGATGTAGCCGACGATTTTCTTCGCCATGATCCCTGGCTCCAGCCGATCGGGACCGCGGTGCATGCGACCGGGCAGCCGAAATGGCCGCCAGACGGTCTCCCGCGTTCCGGTGTGAGGGCGGGCATGTAGCCCCTCCCGGCCCCCGAGTCCAGCCTTTCCTCCTGCGCCGGCAGCATGCCAGCGCCGTTCCTCAGGCGCGGAAGTCCAGCCCGATATCCAGCACCGGCGCGCTGTGCGTCAGCCACCCGGCCGAGATCAGGTCCACCCCGGCCGCCGCCACCGCCGGCGCCGTCGCCGGGCTGATCCGCCCCGACGCCTCGCATAGCGCCCGCCCCGCCACCAGCGCCACCGCCTCGCGCAGCATCTGCGGCCCCATATTGTCCAGCAGCACCGCGTCCACCCCCACCCCCAGCACCTCCTCAAGCTGCGCCAGCGTGTCCACCTCCACCTCGATCTTCACCATGTGCCCCACATGCGCCCGCGCCCGCCGGATCGCCTCCACCACGCCGCCGGCGATCGCCACATGGTTGTCCTTGATCAGCACCGCGTCATCCAGCCCGAAGCGATGGTTGCCGCCGCCGCCGGCCCGCACCGCATATTTCTGCACCGCCCGCAGCCCCGGCATGGTCTTGCGCGTGCAAACCAGCTGCGCCTTCCACGGCCGGATCGCCGCCACGATCCCCGCCGTGGCGCTCGCCACCCCGCTCAGGTGGCACAGGAAGTTCAGCGCCGTCCGCTCCCCGGTCAGCACCCCGCGCGCCGGCCCCGCGATCGTGGCAATCACCTCGCCCGGCGCCAGCACGCTGCCATCCGGCCGCATCACCTCCACCACGATCGCCGGATCCAGCAGCCGGAACGCCAGCGCCGCCAGGTCCAGCCCCGCCACCACGCCCTGCTGGCGCGCCACCAGCGCCGCGCGCAACAGCGCCCCGGGCGGCACCACGGCGTCGGTGGTCACATCCCCCGCCCGCCCGAGATCCTCCAGCAGCGCCGCGCGCACCAGCGGCTCGACCATCACCTGCGGCAACGGCCGCACCGCCAGCGCGCTTGCGGTCGTCGCATCCATCACCGCACCTCCAGCATGCGCTCAACCGCGCGCCGCGCCGGCCCCGCCACCGCCGGGTCGATCACCACCTCGTGCCGCATCTCCGCCAGCGCGGTGCGGATATTGCCCAGCGTGATCCGCTTCATGTGCGGGCACAGATTGCACGGCCGCACGAAGCTGGTCGCCGGATTCTGCAACGCCACGTTGTCGCTCATCGAGCACTCGGTCAGCAGCACCACCCGCGCCGGCCGCTGCGCGGTCACATAGTCCGACATGGCCGCCGTCGACCCGGCGAAATCCGCCTCCGCCACCACCGCCGGCGGGCATTCCGGATGCGCCAGCACCACCACCCCCGGGTTCTCCGCCCGCAACGTGCGGACATCCTCCGGGGTGAAACGCTCGTGCACCTCGCAATGCCCGGCCCAGGCGATGATCTCCACCCCGGTCTCGCGCTGCACATTCTGCGCCAGATACTCGTCCGGCAGCATGATCACCCGCGGCACCCCCAGCGACTCCACCACCTTGCGCGCGTTCCCCGAGGTGCAGCAGATATCGCTCTCTGCCTTCACCGCCGCCGAGGTGTTGACATAGGTCACCACCGGCACCCCCGGATACCGCGCCCGCATCAGCCGCACATCCGCCGCCGTGATCGACTCCGCCAGCGAGCACCCGGCCCGCAGATCGGGGATCAGCACCGTCCGCGACGGGTTCAGCAGCTTGGCCGTCTCGGCCATGAAGTGCACCCCGGCCAGCACGATCACCTCGGCCTCCACCTCCATCGCCTTGCGCGCCAGCGTCAGGCTGTCGCCCACCACATCGGCCACGCAGTTGAAGATCTCGGGCGTCTGGTAGTTGTGCGCCAGGATCACCGCCCGCCGCTCCCGCTTCAGCGTCAGGATCGCGTCGATGTCCTCGGCGAACCCCGGCCACTCGATCGGCGGGATCATCCGCCGCACGCGCTCATACAGCGGCGCGGTCCGCTCCAGCACATCGGCCATGTTCTGGTCCAACGGTGCCATGTATTATACTCCCTTCGAGCATTTCTGGCTTATGCTGAGCCGGAGCATATGACAAGTCAAGCACGAACCAACGGCAGCTTGGTCCCCGCCACCGCCCGCTCGGCCAGCACCTCGCGCCGGAACCGGAACAGCTTCGCCGGCCGCCCCCCCGTCCCGTGGGTCACTTCCCCCGTTTCCTCAACCAGTTCCTGCTGTTCGATCAGCCGGCGGAAATTCTGCTTGTGCACCAGACGCCCCGCGATCGCCTCAACGCAGCGTTGCAGTTGCAGCAAGGTGAAGCTCTCCGGCATCAGCTCGAACACCACCGGCCGGTACTTGATCTTCGCCCGCAGCCGCGCAATCGCGGTCGCCAGGATGCGCCGGTGGTCGAACAGCATCGGCACGCCCGCCACCCCGTCCCCCGCCCCGCATTCCGGCACCAGCCCGGCCTCGTACAACAGCTCGTAGCGCTGCAGCACCAGCTCCTCGTTCCACGGCTGCCCTTCCAGCCCAAAGGTCAGCACCGCCCGCTGCCACTCCGCCTCCGCCCCGGCCCAGGCCCGCAGCCGCGGCGCGATCGCCCCCGCGATCACCGCCGGCATCCCGGCCCGATGGTCCTCCCACGGCAGGAACGCGTACCACCCGCGCCATTCCCCCGCCGTGCCATCCCCCGCCCGCTCCCGCGTCAGCCCCAGATAGGAGATCGAGATCACCTGCTGCCCCGCGCTCGCCGTCCGGTCCCGATCGGCAAAGGTATAGAGCTGCTCCACATAGCCCAGCGGATGATGCGTCTGCGCCTCCACCCAGGCCCGCAACCCCGTCTGCAGCGAACGATGGCCGGATTCCAGCGGCCCGGCCGGCAATGCCCGCCGCTCGCGCACCGTCAGCACCAGCGGCTCGCCCTCGCTCACCGCCACCAGCACCGCAATCAGATCGGCCACAATGCCACGAACCGGCGCGCGAATCGGCACTACCCCCTGTCTGGAACACCCCCTTCTACCCGAACCTCCGCCCCGTCTGAACGGATGAACGTTTTTGCTTCTTGTTCCAGCAGCAAGGGTTGTTCTTTTTTGAAAAAAAGAACCAAAAAACTTTCCCTCTCTTACCTGTGTGGCGGCGGCGGGGTCCGGGGGTCTATGCTGCGGCCATGCCCCACGCCGCCACCGTCAACGGCACACGCCACGTCTTCGCCGACCTGCGCACCCTGCTGGCCCGCGCCACCCCGCTGCGCTCCGGCGACGTCCTGGCCGGCATCGCCGCCGAAACCGCCAGCGAGCGCGTCGCCGGCCAGTTCGCCCTGGCCGACCTGCCGCTGCGCAGCTTCCTCAACGAAGCCGTCATCCCCTACGAATCCGACGAAATCACCCGCCTCATCCTCGACAGCCACAGCGCCCAGGCCTTCGCCCCCATCGCCGCCCTCACCGTCGGCGGCCTGCGCGACTGGCTCCTGGCCGACGCCACCCCCGAAACCCTCGCCGCCCTGCGCCCCGGCCTCACGCCGGAGATGGTCGCCGCCGTCGCAAAGATCTGCCGCCTGCAGGACCTCGTCGCCATCGCCGCGAAATGCCGGGTCACCACCGCCTTCCGCAACACCATCGGCCTGCCCGGCCGCCTCTCCGTCCGCCTGCAACCCAACCACCCCATCGACGACCCGCGCGGCGTCGCCGCCGCCACCCTGGACGGCCTGCTGCTCGGCGCCGGCGACGCCGTGATCGGCGTCAACCCCGCCACCGACAGCGTCGCCGCCACCTCCACCCTGCTGCACATGCTCGACCAGGTCCGCGCCCGCTACGCCATCCCCACCCAGACCTGCGTCCTCGCCCACGTCACCACCACCCTGCGCTGCATCGAAGCCGGCGCGCCGGTGGACCTCGTCTTCCAGTCGATCGGCGGCACCCAGGCCGCCAACCGCGGCTTCGGCATCGACCTCGCCCTGCTGGCCGAGGCGCAACAGGCCGCCCTGTCCCTCAACCGCGGCACGGTCGGCCACAACGTGATGTATTTCGAAACCGGCCAGGGCAGCGCGCTCTCCGCCGAGGCCCATCACGGCGTGGACCAGCAGACCATCGAGGCCCGCGCCTACGCCGTCGCCCGCCGCTTCGCCCCCCTCCTCGTCAACAGCGTCGTCGGCTTCATCGGCCCGGAATACCTCCACGACGGCAAGCAGATCATCCGCGCCGGGCTGGAGGACCATTTCTGCGGCAAGCTCCTCGGCCTGCCGATGGGCGTGGACATCTGCTACACCAACCACGCCGAGGCCGACCAGGACGACATGGACGCGCTGCTCACCCTGCTCGCCGTCGCCGGCGTCACCTACATCATGGGCGTGCCGGGCGCCGACGACATCATGCTCTCCTACCAGAGCACCTCGTTCCACGACGCCCTCTACGTCCGCGGCGTGCTCGGCCGCCGCCCCGCCCCGGAATTCGAGGCCTGGCTCGCCGGCATGGGCCTCGCCCACGCCACGCCAGACCGCATCCCCGCCGCCCTGTCGCCCGCCCTGGCCGGATTGTCCTGATGCCGCCGCCCCGCCCGGTGCAGCCGCCGGTGCTCTTGCCGCCACCGGTGCTGTGGCGCGACCTGCGCCGCTTCACCCCCGCCCGCCTCGCCCTCGGCCGCGTCGGCCACGGCCTGCCCACCGCCGCCCATCTCGATTTCCAGGCCGCCCACGCCGCCGCCCGCGACGCCGTCCACGCCGCGCTCGACGCCCCCCGGCTCTGCGCCGACCTCGCCGCCGCCGGCCTGTCCAGCGTCACCGTGCGCAGCGCCTGCCCCGACCGCCGAACCTACCTGCTGCGCCCCGATCTCGGCCGCCGCCTCGCCGACCACCAGCCCCTGCCGCCCTGCCCCGCCATCGCCTTCGTGGTCAGCGACGGCCTCTCCGCCACCGCCGCCCAGCGCCACGCCGCCCCGCTGCTCGGCCTTGTCATGCCCGCCCTCGGCCAGTCCGGCCCGGTCGTCATCGCCCGCCAGGGCCGCGTCGCCCTGGGCGATGCCATCGCCGCCGCCATGGGTGCCGAAGCCGTCGCCGTGCTGATCGGCGAGCGGCCGGGCCTGTCCGCGCCCGACAGCCTCGGCGTCTATCTCACCTGGGCGCCCCGCCCCGGCCGCACCGATGCCGAGCGCAACTGCATCTCCAACATCCGCCCCGAAGGCCTGGCCATCCCCGCCGCCGCCGACAAGCTGCTCTGGCTGATCGCCCGGATGCGCCGCCTGCGCGTCACCGGCATCGCGCTGAAGGACGAGCAACCGGCGCGCGTTGACGAAGAAAGGAAGGATGTTCTTTTTTGAAAAAAAGAACCAAAAAACTTTCATTTCTCTAGAAAATGATGTTGAATGCAGTCACATTCCAAATGAATAAAGGTCTTTTTGCTTCTTTTTCTTCAGAAAAAGAAGACCCTTCCCTGCTGTCTTTCTAGAAGATCTCCACCTCGGTGGTCACCACATAGCCCAGCCGGCCATCCACCTCCACCTCCGCCCACTGCATCATGCCCCGCCATGGCGTGCGCTGCACCCGCAGCCTGCTGCCGGCGGCCAGCCGGCCCAGCACCGGCGACGTCGCATCGGGATCCCGGTACAGCGTCGCCCCCGCTCCGCGCACCATCGCCATCCGGGTCACCGGCACCGCCGCCTCGCCGCGCGATGCCGGCCGCAGCTGCGGCCCCGGCGCCGGCGCGCCCTCGGGCGTCAACAGCACCACGCCCGCCGCCACCGCCGCCACGCCCAGCACACCCAGCCCCAGCACCAGCCGGCGCAGCCGCAGCCCGACGCGATGGCGGTACATCGCCACCCGCAGCCCGCCATTCTCCTCCATCAGCGTATCGCGGTCCCGGCGCATGCTGTGCGCCGCCTCCTGCGCCGCGCGCAACTCGCGGCGCAGGGCATCGACCTCGCGCTCCAGCTTCAGCAGCGCCGGCGAGGTGCCGGGACGATAGGTCTTGCCGGCGCCGGCCAGCACGATCGCCTTCAGGTCGCCGCCCGACAGCCCCAGCCGGCGCGCCAGCTGGCCCACCGCGCGGCCGGCATTGTCCGCCTCGCCGTCCTCGGACACCAGCATGGCCATCCGGCTGGCCAGCCGCTCGATATCGTCGCCGCCGACCTCGCTCAAGGGCGCTCCTCCTCGCCGGCCGAACCGGCCGTCTCCATGCCAGGCACGCGCAACCGAACGGGCCATCCCATAGCGCGGAACCCAGATATCGTGGAACCCAGGTATCGTGGAACCCAGGTATCGTGGAACCGCCGCAACAGGAATGGCTGGCGCGGCGCACCGTCGCGCGCCATCCTCGCATGCCACGAGGGGGCCGCGCCATGTCAACCGCCCAGCGCCTTGCCGTCGGCTTCCTGTGCGCCGTCCTCAGCGTGCTCACCTTCCACCAGGGCATGCTGCTGCTGTTGCGCGAACTCGGCCTGTTCGGCATCCCGCCCACCGCCATCGTCTGGAACCTGCAAGCCAACGCCCGCGCCTTCAGCCTGCCCAGCCTCGTCAACCTGTGCTTCTGGGGCGGGCTCTACGGCGCCGCCTTCGGCGCGCTGGCGCCGCGCATCACCTGGCCGATGTGGCTTGCCGGCCTGGCCACCGGGGTCGCGGCAGCGCTGGTCGGCCTCTTCATCGTCTCCGCCCTGCGCGGCACCCCCATCGCCGGCGGCTGGCGGCTCATGGCGTGGGTACGCAGCCTGTCGATCAACGGCGCCTTCGGCCTCGGACTCGGGTTGATCTATCCATGGCTGAGCGAACGCGTCTTCCCCGCCCCGCCCCATCCTGCCCCGCCCCATCCTGCTCCGCCCCATCCTGCTCCGCCCCATCCTGCTCCGCCCCGCCCTGCCCCGCCCCACCCTGCCCCGCCCCGCCCTGCCCCGCTGCCGCGCCGGTAGCCGCAAGGCCGGGCGGCGGCCGCCACGGCGGTGGAAACCGCTTGCAGCGACGAAATCCGTTATATATATTTGCCGGGAATGTTAGTAACCCAATCCCCTCTGGTCGCCGGGATCGCCGGCCTGCGCACCGCCGCCACGGCGGGCACGGGCCCGATATGGCTGCCCGAAAGCCTGCACGCCCTGCTCATGGCCCTCCTCGCGCGCCTCTTCAGCCGCCTGGAAAACCTCATCGAACTCTGGCAGGCCGGCCTCCTCCCCCCGCTCCAAACCCGGCCCCCCACCCAAGGGATCAACGCCCACCGGAGCCACGCCCACCGGAGCCACGCCCACCGGAGCCACGCCCACTGGAGCCACGCCCGCCGGAGCCACGCCCATCGAGGCCGCGTCCGCCGGTTCCCTGCCCGGCGCCGCCGCGCCACCGGACCGTGCGCGCACCATCACCCGGTCCCGCGCGCCGACCGCCGCGCGCGCAGCCGCGCCGCCCGAATCCGGCCCGCCGGCCACCGGTCATCCGCGCCGATGCGCCGCGCGCGCCCCGCCGCCACGCGGCCGCGTCGGCAGCCCGCCCGCGCGCCACCCGCCCCCGCGCCACCCCCATCCGCTCCGCGCCCCCGAACGGGGGGCGCATCGGCGTGGCGTTTTTGTTACGTTATCGAAATAATTCCCGGCGCCGCCCGCACCCCGCGCTACGCGGTCGCAAGGTCGATCAGGAACGGCCCGCGGCGGCCCAGCGACTGGGCGAACAGGTCGTTGAACTGCTCCATGGTATCGGCCCGCGCCGCCTCCACCCCCATGCCGTTGGCCAGCTTCACGAAGTCGATGTCCGGGTTGCCCAGGTCCATCATGTCCAGCGCCGTGCGGCCCGGATTGGCCCCGACATTGGCCAGCTCGCCCAGCAGGATCTGGTACTTGCGGTTGTTGAAGATCACCGTGGTGACATCCAGCCTCTCGCGCGCCTGGGTCCACAGCGCCTGGATGGTGTACATCGCCGAGCCGTCGGCCTGCAGGTTGATCACCCGCCGGTCGGGGGCGGCCACCGCCGCACCGGTGGCCAGCGGCATCCCGCCGCCGATCGCCCCCCCGGTCACCGACATCCAGTCATGCGGCGCCGCCGCATGCGTGGCACCGACGAAGGCGCGGCCAAAGGTCACCGCCTCATTCGCGATGATCGCCTGGTCCGGCATCAGGTGGGTCAGCGACTGGGCGAAGGCCTCGCTGCTGACCGCCCCGCGCGCCAGGCCCGGCTTGGCGCCATGGCTCGGCGGGGCGACGGCCGCGGGATTGCCGAGTTCCGCCGCCAGGGCCGCCAGCGCCTGGTCCTGGTCGTGCTCCGGCCGCGACAGCGCATGCAGCGTGGCATCGGCGCGCACCGGCGAGCCGGGCTTGTTGGGATAGGCGAAGAAGATCACCGGCTTGATCGTGCCCACCAGGATGATGGTGTCGAAATCCTTCAGCGCGGCCACCGCCTGGTCCACCGGATAGGGAATGCTGTTGATCGGATGCCGGCCCCGCCCGCGTTCCATCCGCCCGTTGCTGCCCTGGCTCATCATGCTCGCCCCGGTCGCCGCACAGATGCGCGCGGCATCGGCCATCGGCCCCTGGCGCAGCGCGTTGCCGCCCAGCAGCAGCAGCGTGCGGCGCCCGTCGCGCAGCAACTGCGCCGCCACCTTCACCGCATGGGGCGACGTGGTCGGCGCCGCCGGCACCGGCAGCGCCTTGCCGACCACGCCGCCGGCATCCCAGCACGTGTCGGACGGCAGGATCAGCGTGGCGATCTGCCCGGGCGAGACCTGCGCCATCTGCGCCGCCACCGCGGCATCGGCGCCAACCCCGGCCGCCGTGGTCGCTGTCCGCACCCAGCCGGACACGCCGCGCGCGAAGCCTTCGGTATCGGCCGTCAGCGGCGCATCCAGCGGCCGGTGGTAGGTCGCCTGGTCGCCGACGCAGTTCACCATCATGGTGCTGGCCCGCCGCCCGTTGTGCAGGTTGGCCAGCCCGTTCGCCAGGCCCGGCCCGCAATGCAGCAGCGTGGCCGCCGGCTTGCCGGCGATGCGGGCATAGCCGTCCGCCGCCCCGGTCACCACGCCCTCGAACAGGCCGAGCACGCAGCGCATGCCCGGCACCCGGTCGAGTGCGGCGACAAAGTGCATCTCCGACGTGCCGGGATTGGCGAAGCAGGTATCCACCCCGCTGGCCAGCAGCGTGTGCACCAGGCTTTCCGCCCCGTTCATCGTCTGTGTCGTGGCATCCATCGCTCGTCCCCTTGCTCGCCGCACCTGTTCGCGCGGACACTGCCCGCACGGTGCGGCCAAGGCAAGCCGACCGCGGGCCGGCCCGTGCCAGCCAGCAGCCGCGGATTGCGCCGCACGCCCGCTGACCCGCGTGCCTTACGACGTCAGGCTCGCCCGCGCCGTCTCGATCCGCGCGGGCACGACCGCCGGCGCGAGCGCCAGGCCGCCCTGGTTGCCGGTCGCTTCGTGCAGCGCCTGGCTGGCCAACGCCATCACCGCGTCGGGCCCGTCCTCCTCGGCGATCGGCAGCATGCTGCACGCCCCGATCCGCCCCTCCACCGCGTCGGCCGGCACGTCGGCCCATTCGGCCGCCAGCGATTCCTGCAGCCGCTCGGCCATGCGCTGCACGCCGATGCGGTCGGTGGTCGGCAGCAGCACCGCGAACAGGTCGTCGTCCAGCCGGGCCGCCAGGTCGCCCGGCCGGCGCAGCATCGCCGTCAGCAGCCGGGCCACCCGCCGGATGGCGGCATCCGCGTCGGCAGCCCCGTGGCGGGCGACATGGCCGGGCCAGTCGATCAGGCGCAGCAGCACCAGCGACACCGGCTCCTGCGCCCGGCGGCCGCGCCGCGTCTCCTCGGCCAGCGCGCTGTCGAAGCGCGGCCGGTTGGCCAGGCCCGAGACGGGATCGGCCATCGCCAGCGTGGCCAGACGCGCCCGCGCCTGTTCCAGCTCCGCCTGCATGGCCTGCTCCGCACCGACATCGCGGCAGGCCAGCATGAATCCGCCATCGGCCAGCCGGCTGGCACGGATCTCCAGCCACACCTCGCCGTCATCGCGCCGGCGGGCAAGGATGCGGCAGGGCGCCGGCCGCGCCTCGTCCCGCCGCAAGGCCTCCAGCTGGGCGTGGCAGGCCTGCCAGCCCGGCTCGGCCGCCAGATCGGCGTCAACCATCTCGGCCGGGGCATAGCCCAGCACGCGGCGGGTGGTCGGCGAGGCGTACACCACGCGCAACCGGGCATCCAGGCGCAGGAACATCTCGCCCGCCGCCTCGGTCACCGCCGCCAGGTCGCCCTGGTGGCGCAGCCAATCGCCGGCCGGGCGCAACGCCGCCAGCGCCTGGTCCTGGGCCGGCGGTCCCCCGGCCACCCGCGCCGGCACCGGCACCGGCACCGGGACCGCCGCGCGGCTGCCGACGCGCGCCAGCAACCACGCCGCACCGGCGCCCAGCAGCGCCATCGCCAGCGCCGCCAGCCACTGGTCGCGGCGGCGGGCATCGGCCTCGGCCACCAGCGGCTCGTACGGCAGTTCCACCAGCATCGCCGCCCGCACCGCCTTCAGCGGCAGCATGGCATGGCCGACCAGCCAGCGCGCGCCGGGATCGGCGGGGTCGAGGTCGCGCAGCAGCACCACGCCATCGGGTGCCCCGGCGCGCAGCGGCGCCAGCAGGCGCGGCGCCTGCAGCACGCCGGCGGACGCCCCGGCCAATACCCCCGGGCCGGACTGCGTCGCCAGCACCGCGCCATCGTCGGGATCCACCAGCCGGCGCACCGCCAGGTCACGGCGCAACGGCAGCGCCAGCGGCGACAGGTGGGACGGCGCCAGGGCCAGCGCCAGCACCGCCTCGCCCCCCCCGGCCACCACGACACGGCGTGCCAGCACCAGCCCGGCCGCAGGGTCGGCGGTAAGCGTAAGCCCGCCCGCGGCGGCCAGGGCGGCGCGCACATGCCCGGTCCCGATGGCCCCTCCCGCACCGGTCACCAGCGTGCAGGCCGGGCTGGCATCGGCGCCATGCACCGCCAGCGCCGCAACAGCGGCGGGGCCGCCGGCGAGGCGGGCCTGCAATGCGGCGCACAGCCCATCGGCCGGCATCGCCGGGGCAGCGGCAACCGCATCGAGCAACTCCGCCGCCTGGCCCAGCGTCGCGGCCTCGCGCACCGCGGCCTGGCGGGCGGCGTCGTGCAGTTCACGCTCCAGCCAGTCCAGCGTGGCATGGCGCGTCGCCTCGGCGGCAACCATCTCGTAAGCCAGCAGCGGCAACAGGCTCAGCAGCAGGACAAGCAGAAGGCGCCGGGCAACGGGTGGAGGTGGCGCGGGCATGGTCGGGGGGCGGGAAGCGGGCACGGCAAGGGGTCTCCGCTGCGGCAGGGAGGTGCACCCTAGCGGCCAGTTCTCAACCAAAGATTGAAGCCGTTCAGCGCAGCTGTGGATTGTCGAACACCGGATTGCGGCGCCGGTGCAGCGCGGCGGCCAATGCCGCGGCAAGGTCGCGCTTGGCATCCTCGCCCAGTGCCGCGCCCACCTCCTCGCGCACGCCGCGGCCCAGCAACAGCAGCGCCGGCACCCGGCCCGGCCGTTCCTCCAGCCGCACCGTCATCCAGTCGGCCGGCAGGCGGCGGGATTCCATCGCGCCATCGGGCGCGGTGCGCACCACCCGCAGCCCGTCCGGCGACAGCAGCAGCATCTCGCTGGCGCGCGCCGCGCGCATGTGCAGGCGGAACAGCGCGCCAGCCAGCACCAGCTCGGCGCCGGTGAACACCCCAACCGGCCAGGCCCCGGCCAGCACGAAGACGCTGCTGCTGACCACGCAACCCGCCAGCACCACGCCCAGCAGACAGCGCAGCCCGACCCGCGACAGGCTGCGATGCGGCACGATCACCGCCTCGAACAACACCTCGTCCCCGACGGCCTCGCGCCGCATCCCGGTCATCGTCCGCCCTCCTGTCACGATGGCTTGCGCCCCCCGGTTGTGTTCGGCCGCCCGGGCGGCGACAGTCCCCGTCATGTCAAAACCCGCCGCCCCCGGCAAGCCGCGCCCACCCCGCAAGACGCCGGCGATGCCGCGTGCCGAGGTGGAGCCCTTCATCCGCGCCCTGGCCGCCGCCTATCCCGACGCCCGCAGCGAACTGGACTACAGCAGCCCCTACACCCTGCTGGTGGCCGTGGTGCTGTCGGCCCAGGCCACCGATGCCGGGGTGAACCGCGCCACCGCCGGGCTGTTCCGCGCCGCGGCAACGCCGGCCGCCATGGTGGCGCTGGGGGTGGACGGCGTGGCCCACCATATCCGCAGCATCGGGCTGTGGCAGGGCAAGGCGAAGAACGTGGTGGAACTGTCCCGCCGGCTGGTCGAACACCATGGCGGCGAGGTGCCGGCGGAACGCGCGGCGCTGGAGGCGCTGCCGGGTGTCGGGCGCAAGACCGCCAACGTGGTGCTGAATGTCGCCTTCGGACAGGCCACCATGGCGGTGGATACCCACATCTTCCGCCTGGGCAACCGCACCGGCGTGGCACCGGGCAAGAACGAGCGCGCGGTGGAGGACGCGCTGGTAAAGCGCATTCCGCCAGCACTGCTGCGCGACGCCCACCACTGGCTGATCCTGCACGGGCGCTACGTGTGCAAGGCCCGCAAGCCGGAGTGCTGGCGCTGCGTGGCGGCGCAGTGGTGCCGCTTCCCTGACAAATCCCCGCCGCCGCGATAACGCCGGCCCCGCGCAACCATCGGTTAAGCAAAGCCTGCGACAACGCAGCCGACCGCCGCGATGGCGGTGCGGAAGGCGGAATCGATGGCGGGCAAGCAGGGCGGCAAGAGCCGCAACGTGATCATCAAGCGCGAGGAGATCATCGAGGCCGGCCACCATGGCGGCGCCTGGAAGGTCGCCTACGCCGATTTCGTCACCGCGATGATGGCGTTCTTCCTGCTGATGTGGCTGCTGAACGCCACCACCGAGGAGCAGCGGCGCGGGCTGGCCGATTATTTCACGCCGACCAATGTGCTGAGCCAGGGCTCGTCCGGCAACGGGCACATCTTCGGCGGCCGCACGCCGTACGAGCGCGGCGAACTGGTGAGCGACCGGGGCGCGCAGTCGGTCGTCCCCGGCCGGGCCGAGCAGGCGGACGAGCAGGACAACCCCGAATTCGACCAGGCGCCGAATGCCAGCACCCGCGGTGCCGCCGAGGAGCCCCGCCGACCCGAAGGGCAAGAGGCCGACCCCGGCGGCGGGCGCGGCACGCGGGCCAGCCAGCAGGCCGGCCGCCAATCGCCCGGCGGCGGCACGGCCGCCAACGCCGCACCCACGCCGGCCCAGGCGCTGGGCCAAGCGCAGCGCCTGGCCAATGCCGGCAGCGGCGTGAACACGCCGTCGGCTGCCCATCCTGCCACCGCCGGCCGGCCGATCGACGACGCTGCCCTGCGCGCCGAACTGGAGCGGCGCGAGCGCGAGGCGTTCGAGCAGGCCGCCGAGCAGATCCGCGACGCGGTGCGCAACGACCCGCAGCTGCGCGAACTCGCCGCCCAGCTGGCCATCGACCAGACCCCGGAGGGCCTGCGCATCCAGCTGCTGGACGAGGACCACACGCCGATGTTCGCCAGCGGCTCCTCGATGCTGCACGACCGCGCCCGGGCATTGCTGTTGAAGATCGCCCCGGTGATTTCCGCCATGGGCGAGAAGCTGTCGATCTCCGGCCATACCGACGCCACCCCGTTCCGCGGCTCGGATCGCAGCAACTGGGAATTGTCCGCCGAACGCGCCAACGCCACCCGCCGGCTGCTGGTGGAACAGGGCGTGGCCGAGGCGCGGCTGCGCAGCGTCACCGGCAATGCCGACCGCGACCCGCTGCTGCCCGCCGACCCGTTCGCCGCCGCCAACCGCCGCATCGCCATCACTGTGCTGCGCGATACCCGCGCGGTGCCATGATGGCGCGCGCCAGCCTCAGCCTCGCATTTCACGGATAGGCCCCGGACATGTTGTTACTGGGCGGACTCGGCTTCCTGATGTTCTGCGTGTTCGGCAGCTACCTGGTGCATGGTGGCAGCTTCGGCACGATCATGAAGGCGTTGCCGTTCGAGGTGTGGTCGATCGGCGGTGCTGCGGTGGGCATCTTCCTGATGTCCAACTCGATGCACGACGTGAAGCATCTGCTGCACGGCTTCAGCAAGGCGTTCAAGGGCGCGGTCTTCAAGAAAGCCGACTACATCGAGCTGCTGAGCCTGCTGTACTACTTCGTCCGCCTGGCCAGCACCAAGGGGGCAATGGCGCTGGAAGCCCACATCGAAAAGCCGGAAGACAGCCCCGCCTTCCAGAAGTTCCCCAAGCTGCTGAAGAACCACCATGCCTGCGCCATGGTCTGCGACTACCTGCGCATGGTGGGCATGAATGCCGACGATCCCAACCAGATCGAAGACATGATGACGCGCGAGCTGAAGAAAACGCTGGCCGAGGAGTTGCACAGCGCGCACGCGCTGCAGAACATCGCCGACGCGCTGCCGGCACTGGGCATCGTCGCCGCCGTGCTGGGCGTGATCAAGACGATGTCGTCGATCAACGAGCCGCCGGCGGTGTTGGGCGGCATGATCGGCGGCGCCCTGGTTGGCACCTTCATGGGTGTGCTGATGGCCTATGGCATGGTCGGCCCCTGCGCCGCCCGGCTGAAAGGCGTGGTGGAGGAGGAGGCGCGGTTCTACGAGGTCATCCGCGCCGTGCTGGTCGCCCACCTGCACGGCAACGCGCCCCAGGTGAGCATCGAGACCGGCCGCAAATCGGCACCGAACCAGCACATGCCCAGCTTCCAGGAGCTGGAAACCGCGGCGCAGAACCTGCAGATCGCGTGAGGCGGCGGGGATGCGGCCAGTAGGAAGAAGGATTTAGCAAGCAGTTCCTTTTTGAAAAAAGAACCAAAAAACTTTCATGACTGGGGATCGGATCGATCCCGGCCGTTACGAAATTATCAAACGTCTTTTTGCTTCTTTTTCTTCAGAAAAAGAAAGCCTTCCCTTCCTGCCTTTGCCTTTCCCCCATGGCACCAGCCCGATCGGGTTGACCGCACCCGATGGCGCGAGGATGCTGCTCCGTCCAAGCAACGGAAATGCCGATGATCCTCGACCCCGATGCCCAGTGCGTGCTCGACATGATCAAGGCGGCCGGGCGGCCGGCGTTCAATACGCTGAGTCCCGCGGAGGCCCGCGGCTTCTTCGCCGCCGGGCGCACGGTGATGCAGCCAGACCCGCCGGAGGTGGCCGAGCTGCGCGACCTGGAGGCACCGGGGCCGAACGGGCCGGTGAAGCTGCGGCTGTACCGCGCGGCGGGCAGCGTTGCAGGCACGGCGCTGCCGGTGCTGGTGTACTACCACGGCGGCGGCTGGGTGCTGGGCGACCTGGACAGCCACGACCAGGTCTGCCGGGCCATCGCCAATGCCGCCGGATGCTGCGTGGTGGCGGTGGATTACCGCCTGGCGCCGGAGGTCCGGTTCCCCGGCGCCATCGCCGATTCCGCGGCGGCCACACGATGGATCCTGAACAATGCCGCCAGCCTGGGGATCGACCCGGCGCGCGCGGCGGTCGGCGGCGACAGCGCCGGCGGCAACATCGCCGCGGTGATGGCCCTGATGGCGCGTGACGGCTACCTGCCGGAAATCAGGTTCCAGCTGCTGATCTACCCGGTGACCGACATGGGCATGGGGCACGAAAGCTACCAGCGCATCACCGAGGGATATCCGCTCGTCGCCTCCACCATGCGCTGGTTCATCGACCACTACCTGCCGTCGCCGGCCGACGTGGCCGACTGGCGCGCCTCGCCGCTGCGCGCCGCCACCCTGACCGGGGTGGCACCGGCGATGGTGGTCACCTGCGCGCATGATCCGCTTTGCGATGAAGGGATGGAATACGCCCGGCGCCTGAACCGTGAGGGCGTGGCGGTGACGCACCTGCACTACAACGACCAGATGCATGGCTTCCTGACCATGGGGAAGATCATCCGCGCCTCGCAGTCGTTGATCGAAACGGTGGCGGCCGCGCTGCGGCGCGGCTGGGGCTGAAACACCAGGCTGCCTGCGGGCACGAAACGACGGAGGGGAGGCGGCAATGGCCGGAATTCTGGCAGGCAAGAGCGCACTGGTCACCGGCGGCGCCTCCGGCATCGGGCGGGCAACGGCGCTGGCGATGGCCCGCGAGGGCGCGCGCGTGGCCGTGGCCGACCTGACCGAGGAAAGTGCCGCGGCAACCGTGGCGCTGATCAATGCCGCCGGGGGCCAGGCGATCGCCATCGGCGCCGACGTGGCCCGCGAGGCCGAGGTAAAGGCGATGGTGCAGCGCACCGTGGCGGCATTCGGGCGGCTGGATTGCGGCTTCAACAACGCCGGCATCGCGCCGCGCAATGTCGGGCCCACCGGCCAACGCACCCACGAGATGAGCCAGGCCAGCTTCGACGGCATGCTGGCGGTGAACCTGACCGGCGTATTCCTGTGCATGAAGCACGAGATCGCGCAGATGCTGTCCCAGGGCGGCGGGTCGATCGTCAATACCGCCTCGATCGCCGGCCTGGTCGGCCTGCCCTCGGCCAGCAACTATGTCGCGGCCAAGCATGGCGTGGTCGGCATCACCAAGACCGCGGCGATGGAATATGCCCGCGACAATATCCGCGTGAACTGCGTCAACCCCGGCTACATCAAGACGCCGATGACCGATCCGACAATGGCCGAACGCTACGACATGCTGATGACCAAGGTGCCAATGAACCGCCTGGGCACGGCGGAGGAGATCGCCGAGGCGGTGGTGTGGATGCTGTCCGACCGCGCCTCGTTCATGACCGGCGCGTCACATGTGATGGACGGCGGCTACTACGCCGCCTGACCCGTCGCCGGCAGCATTCGCGGATCGTGCCGCGCAATTGCGCCCGAGATTGTGCGCACTGCCCCGAGCGAGCAAGGAAGGTCTTCTTTTTCTGAAGAAAAAGAAGCAAAAAGGCTTCATTCGTTGTTCATCGCGCGGCACCGACGCGCCCCACACTCCTGGGAATGGAAGTTTTTTGGTTCTTTTTTTCAAAAAAGAACATCCTTCCTCTCACCCCAAGTCCACGCGCGAAAACGGCCCGGAGCCACGGGGGCGCCGGGCCGCCGGCAGGCAGGCCTTCGCGTCAGGCGCCGATGATTTCGCCGAAACGCTCCCAGGTATTGATCTTCCAGCGTGCCAGTTGAAGCTGCTTCAGCGGCCGGAAGTCGGTCGGCGTGGTATGCGCCATCATGTCCGGCAGCAGCAGCGGCAGGGCCACCGGCTTCACGTTCGAGGCTTGCTTTATGATGTTCTCGCGCGTGAAGTCATCGCCGCACTGCTTGAGCACGATGTGCATCAGGTTGGCGACGCTGTAGGCATAGACATAGCCTACGTCTGTTACATCCCCGTCGGGGATATACTTGGCCATGAATCCACGCCATTCCTTCATGTCCGGCGAATCCTTGAATTCGGGATCGGTCGGATCCTTCAGGTATTGCGACGTGACCACGCCTTCGGCCTTTTCCGGACCGGCCGGAGTGATGGTGGCGGCGATCGAGGCCGAGACGTTGGACATGACGTGGAACGGCTTCCAGCCGATGTCGAAGGTCTTGCGGATCACCTGGGCGGCGAATTTCGGGATCGCCGCGGTCACCAGCACATCGGCGCCGCTGTCCTTCATCGTCACCACCTGGCTGTCCACCGTGGCATCGGACGACTCGTAGGTCACCACCTTGACGAAGACCTTGTCGAAGTCCTTGCCATAGACATCCTGCAGGCCGTGCAGGTAGTCCTTGCCGAAATCGTCGTTCTGGTAGATCAGCGTCGCCTTGGCGTTCGGGCGGTTGGCCTTGATATACTTGCCGTAGATCTGCGCCTCGGTGCGGTAGCTGGGCGCGTAGCCGATGGTCCAGGGAAAGTGCTTGTAGTCGCCCCATTTGTCGGCGCTGGTGGACAGGAACAGATGCGGCACCTTCTTCTGGTTGACGTATTTATGGATCGCCGAGTTGGTCGGCGTGCCCAACTGGTTGAACAAAAGGGCGACATGGTCCTGTTCCACCAGGCGGCGGGTCTGCTCCACCGTCTTGGCCGGATTGTAGGCGTCGTCCAGCGAGATGAAGTTGATCTGCCGCCCGGCCACGCCGCCCATGTCGTTCACTCGCTTCCAGTATGCGGCGTGCGACTTGCCCTGAATTCCGTATGACGAGGCATTGCCGCTGTACGGACAGGTGTGGCCGATCTTGATCTCGGTCTTGGTCACCCCCACCAGGGTCCCGGCGGCGGAAGCCGGGCGGATGATGTTGGCGGCGGCCAACCCGCCGAGGCCGGTGAGCAGTGTGCGGCGTTTCATGATGTTGTCTCCTCAGTACAGTTGATTAGTCCGGCCGTCGTTGCGGCGGCTGGTTCAGTTTTAGCCAGTCGTCATCCCCGATGTCCGCAACATTCGATCCGTCTGACCAAAACGTAACGGCAGGGCATCACTTCGCTCCATATTCCGCTGCTCAGCGCGCCGCCCGCAGGCGCCGCAGCTGGGCTTCGAGCAGACTGGCAATACCGCCGGGCGCAAAGAACATGAACAGGATCAGGATCGCGCCGAAGATCGCCCCCGGCACCGCCTTGCTGATCTCCTCGGCCAAATTGGGCATGAACACGATGAACACCGCGCCATAGATCGCGCCCGAGATCGAGGACGCGCCGCCGATCACCATGCCCACGAACAGGGTCAGCGACAGCGCGATGGTGAAACTGTCGGGCGAGACGAAGCCCACCGCGATCGCCCCCAGCGCCCCGCCGACCCCGGCGAACAGGGCACCGACGCCAAAGGTCAGGGTCTTGTAGCGCGCCAGCTCCACCCCCATCGCCTCGGCGGCAAGCGGCTGGTCGCGGATCGCGCGCATCGCCAGGCCGATCCGGCTGCGCACCAGGTTGTTGGCCGCCAGGAACAGTGCGGCGCCGACCACGAAGCTGAACAGGTACAGCCACTGGTCCGGGTTCAGGTCCAGGCCGAACGGCGCATCCGGCTTCAGCAGGACGATACCCTGCACGCCGCCGGTCCAGTCCTCGAACAGCTTGTATTTCAGCAGCTGCGGCACCGAAACCGCCATGGAGAAGGTCACCAGCGCCAGGTACAGCCCGCCCAGCCGCAACGCCGGCAGGCCCAGCGCCAGCCCAACCATCCCCGTGGTCACCGCGGCCACCGGGATGGTGGCCCAGTACGGCACGTCGAAGTGCTCCATCAGGATGGCCGCGGTATAGGCGCCGACGGCATAGAACGCGCCCTGGCCCAGCGAGACCTGGCCGCCGAACCCGGTGACCAGGTTCTTGCCCAGCACCGACAAGGCGTAGGCCACCACCAGGGTGAGCTGGAACAGCTGGTAGCCGGAGGCGAAGAACAGCGGCACCAGCAGGGCGGCGACGACAAAGACGGCGCGCAGCAGGCGGGAGAGATTCGCGTTCATCGCACTACACCCGGCTCGCCAGGGCCTTGCCGAACAGGCCCGTCGGTTTGATTACCAGCACCAGCACGATGATCACCAGCGCCGTGGTCAGCTTCAGCTCGGTGCCCACCACATAGGCGCCGGCAAGATTCTCGATCACCCCCATCAGCACGCCGCCGACCACGGCACCCAGCGGGCTGGTGATGCCGCCCAGCAGCGCGCCGGCAAAGGCATACAGCAGCACGCCGCCCATCATGTTGGGGTCCAGGAACACGATCGGCGCCACCATCATGCCGGCGATCGCCCCGATTGCCGCGGCCAGGCCCCACCCCAGCGACAGCATGCGCGCCACCGGAATGCCCACCAGCCGGCTCGATTCCGGATTGTATGCGGCGCCGCGCAGCGCCAGGCCCAGCTTGGTGAACCGGAAGAACGCCCATACCACCACCAGCACCAGCAGGGTCACCCCGATCGAGCCCACCTCATGGCGCGACAGCATGCCGCCCAGGATCGGCTTGCCCTCGCCGAACGGGGACGGGAACGGTTGCAGGGAATAGGTGAACAGCCAGCCGGCGATATTGTTGAAGATCAACAGCAAACCCAGGAACGCGCCCACGGAGGCCAGCACCGGCGCGCGCGCCAGCGGTTCCAGCACCGTGCGCTGCATCACCATGCCGGCAATGAACGACAGCGCCAGGGTCAGCACGAACGCCCCCCAGTACGGCACCCCGGCCTGGATCAGCGTCAGCGCGATATAGGTGGAGAACATCGCCATCTCGCCCTGGGCGAAGTTGATCTGGTGGGTGGCCAGGAAGATCATCACCAACGCCAGCGAGATCGAGGCATAGATGCTGCCCGTTGCGATGCCCGAGATGACCTGGTGCAGGAGGCCTTCCATCAATGCGCTCCCAGAGGGTTCAAAAGAAAGGAAGGAGTCTTCTTTTTCTGAAGAAAAAGAAGCAAAAAGACTTCATCCATTTTCGCCGCAACCCACGATCGCACTCTCAAGTGGATAAAAGTTTTTTGGTTCTTTTTTACAAAAAAGAACAATGCTGCCTTCCTTCCCCTCATGCCTCAATACCCGAGATACGCGCGGCGAACCGACTCATCCTTGCGGATATCGGCCGCCGGGCCCGACATGACGATCTTCCCCGTCTCGATCAGGTACGCCATGTCGGCAATCGCCAGCGCCAGCGATGCGTTCTGCTCCACCAGCAGGATCGAGGTGCGTTCACTGGCGATGATCTGCCGCATGATCGCGAAGATCTCGCGCACGATCAGCGGTGCCAGCCCGAAGGACGGCTCGTCCAGCAGCAGCAGCCGCGGCTTGATCATCAGTGCGCGGGCGATCGCCAGCATCTGCTGCTCACCGCCCGACAGCGTGCCGGCCTGCTGGCGGTAGCGGTCCTTCAGCTTGGGGAAATAGCCGAACATCCGCTCGATATCGGCCTCGATCGGATCCCGCCGCGCGTAGCCGCCCAGGCGGAGATTCTCCTCCACCGACAGTTCCATGAAGGTGCCGCGCCCGTCCGGCACATGGCCCACGCGCATCGCCGCAATCGCCTCGGTGGGCATGTTGTTGATGCGCCGGCCATCGAAAATCAGCTCGCCGGTGGAGCGCACCATGCCGCAGATCGCCCGCAGCGTCGTGGTCTTGCCGGCGCCATTGGCTCCCAGCAGCGTGGTGACACCGCCGGTGTTGACCACGAAATCCATGCCGTGCAGCACCTTCACCGGGCCGTAGCCCGCATGCAGGTCCCTCGCCTCCAGGATCGGGATCTCCCCCGCCCCGCCTTTTTCCGCCGTGCCTTTCTCCGCGGTACTTTTCTCCGTGTCAGACATGGGCGGCTTCCTCGCCCTCGCCCAGATAGGCGCGGATCACCTCGGGGTCGCGCTGCACCTCCTCGGGCGTGCCATCGGCGATCTTGCGGCCGAACTCCAGCGCCACCACCCGGTCGGATACCTGCATCACCAGGCTCATGTGATGCTCCACCAGCAGGATGCTCAGGCTGAAATGGCTGCGCAGCCGCTTGATCAGCGCGCCGAGCTCATCGACCTCGCCATGGTTCAGCCCGGCGGCCGGCTCGTCCAGCAGCAGCAGCTTGGGGGCGGCGATCATCGCCCGGCCCAGTTCCACCCGCTTCTGCCAGCCGAAGGGCAGCCCGCCCACCGGCAGGTTGGCCTGGGCGCCGAGTTCCAGCAGCTCGATCAGCTCATCCGCCTGCCGCGCCGCCTCGCGCCCATCGGCCCGCGCCCGCGGCAGGCGCAGGGCGTTGGACAGGAACCCGGATGTGCCGCGGTAATGGTGCCCCACCATCATGTTCTGGCGCACCGTCATGCTGCGGAACAGCGCCACGTTCTGGAACGTACGGCCGATGCCCAGCTCCACCATGCGGTGGCGCGCCAGGTCCTTGATCGAGGTGCCGTCGAACACGATGTCGCCCACCGTGTACCGGTAGAACCCGCTGATGCAGTTGAACATCGTGGTCTTGCCCGAGCCGTTGGGCCCGATCAGCCCGCAGATCTCGCGATGCCCGACATCGAAGCTCACGCCATCCAGCGCCACGATGCCGCCGAAGCGCATCTCCACGCCGCTGACGCGCATCAACGCCCCGCCTCGGGCGGCCCCACCCTCGGCGGAATTTGCCGCTTGCGCCGCGGCACTCATCGCCGGACGCTCCCATCATGCACAAACAGGTCAATCCATTTCCGTTCCGTCACGGAATCCCCCCGAGAATCCTGGCTTCCCCGGGGAGGCCCGGCGGTGCCGAATAGTTGTATTCGCGATTTCTCACCGCGCCGCGCGAAGCCTAGGAGCGAAGCCGCCGCGCCACAAGCCCGTATCATATCGCTTCGTGCCGAAACGGGCTGAACGGCGGCTCTCCCGCCACCCTGACCGCCCCGGTGCTGCCGGTCGGCCGCACCGGTCTGGCGGCGCGCCGCGGGCTGGGCTAGATCGCGCCCATGGAACACCTACTCTGGCTCCAGGTCGTGCTGCTGGGCGTGCTCGAGGGCCTGACCGAGTTCATTCCGGTCTCCTCCACCGGCCACCTGATCCTGATGGAAGCCGTCATCGGCTTCCAGGGACCGCCCGGCCGGGTGTTCGACATCGCCATCCAGCTCGGCGCCATCCTGGCCGTGGTGGTCTTGTATTTCCGCCGCCTGCTGGACGTGCTGCTCGGCCTGCGCCACGACCCCGCGGCGCGCCATTTCACCCTTGCCGTCCTGCTCGCCTTCCTGCCCGCCGCGGCAATCGGGGCTGCCGCGCACGGCTTCATCAAGGCGGTGCTGTTCTCGCCCTGGGTGGTGGCGGTCAGCCTGGTCGTCGGCGGCATCGCCATCCTGCTGATCGAACGCGCAAGGCCGCAGCCGCGCATCCATGCCATCGAGCAACTGCCGCTCGGCCGCGCCCTGGCGATCGGCTTCATCCAGTGCCTGGCGATGATCCCCGGCGTATCACGGTCCGGCGCCACCATCATGGGCGCCCTGCTGCTGGGGGTGGATCGCCGCACGTCGGCCGAGTTCTCGTTCTTCCTGGCCATCCCCACCATGTTCGGCGCCACCGTCTATGACCTGTACAAGAACCGCGCCGGGCTCAACCTGGATGGCGGGCTGCTGATCGCGGTCGGCTTCATCGCCGCCTTCCTGGTGGCGCTGCTGGTGGTGCGCGCGCTGATCGGCTTCATCACCCGCCATGGCTTCGCCCCCTTCGCGTGGTACCGCATCGCGCTCGGTCTGCTCGCCCTGGTGCTGCTGGCCGTCACCTGAGCCGGATGCGACCCGCCGCCCTCACCCCAACCACCGTCGCGCTGGCCGCCGGCGGCCTGGGCGTCACCGCCCTGGTGGCCTGGTACGGCGCCGCGGCCATCGGCGCGGAGGTGATGCAGGCCGCCTGGGCCCTGCCGCCCATCCTGGCCATCCACGCCGCCACCCAATGGCTGTCGGCGATCGCCTGGCGCTGGGCCACCGGCGGGCATCACCCGCGCCTGCTGCACTGGTTCACCATCCGCATCATCCGCGAATCGGTGAACGGCCTGCTGCCGGTCGCCCAGCTCGGCGGCAACGTCGTCGGCATCCGCATGCTGATGCATCGCGGCGTGTCCGGCACCGCGGCCACCGCCGGCACCACGATCGACGTGACGCTGGAAGCGCTGACCCAACTGCTCTTCACCCTGGCCGGCATCGCCACCCTGGCGGCTCTGCACCCCCACGGCGCCTGGGCTCCCTGGGTCCAGGGCGGCGTGGCCGCGATGGCCCTGGGCGTCGCCGGCTTCCTGGTGGCACAGCGCATGGCCGGGCTGCGGATGGTCGAGTGGATCGCCGTGAAGCTGGTCCGCGTCTTCCCCCGCCTGACGCTGGACACGGTGCGCCGCCTTTTCGCCGCACTCGCCCACCGCCAGCGGCAATACGCCATGCTGGCCCGCGCAGCCGTCCTGCACCTGCTGACCCTGGCACTCGGCGTCGGCGAGACCTGGCTGGCCCTCGCCGCGATGGGACGGCCCACCGGCCTGGCCGAGGCCCTGGTGATCGAAAGCCTCGGGGTCGCCGTGCGCGGTGCCGCCTTCGCCGTGCCCGGCGGGCTGGGCGTGCAGGAAGCCGGCTTCGTGCTGATCGGCGGACTGCTCGGCGTGCCGCCAGACCAGGCGATCGCGCTGTCCATGACCAAGCGCCTGCGCGAACTGGCCTTCGGCGTGCCGGGACTGCTCGCGTGGCAGTGGCTCGAAGGGCGGCGTCACATGGGGCGAAGGCAGTAAGAAAGAGTCT
>JADLHF010000195.1 GCA_020848935.1 Acetobacteraceae bacterium | reverse complement strand
TCCGAAATCCACCGCGCATCCGCCCGCGTCAACATCCGCTCGCCAAAGCGATACGATTGGCCCTTCAGCACCGCTGCATAAGCGGCCTGGAGGAGTGCGACTTGGTCGGTGGCGAAGCTCATGCTGCTTACAATAGCGACTCAAGTGCGGGCGGTCATGGGGAACCACCCGCACTTGGCGGGTGGTGTTCAGCGGGCGCTGGGCGAGGTGAGCATCCGATATTGTGGAATAAAACTATCCGGATTTGTGCGAAAACGATATAAAAACTGCATACAAAACTGTAGACACAGCGGGGAAAACGTGGATAATAGGAACCGTAGACAGCAGCTACACCGTCCCCGGCGGTTTCCGGGGTCAAAAGGAGAGCAGAAATGAAATACCGGATCAAAGCCACCAATATCAACCAGCTCCCCCGCGCGAGCACCGGCCAGCAGCCGACGTTTATCGAGGCGCTGCCGCTGCTGTGCGACACCGACGACGTGACCGACGCTGCGTTCGCGTACGACGCGGCGATCGCCGAATTCGGCTCGACCGGCCACGCGATTTTCCTCTCCGTAGACGGCGGGGAGTTCCAACCGACCTGGAGAAACGTCAGCGACGAGCTGCACGAAACCCTCGACCAGTTCGAGCCCGCGCTGCGTGCCGCGAAGAAAGCCGGCCTTGCCACTGAGTTCAACGGCCTCTACACCAGGGTGGCGCGCTAATGCGCGCCCTCAACGAGATCGCGGACCTCCTCGGGCACGGGTTCGCCCGTGCCCGCCAGATTCTCGCCCACGAGATCGCCGCCGCGCGACTCGACGCGAGGCTGGAATACGCCGCCATGGCGGAGCCGGTCGGGGACCGACGGCGCCTGACCGACGCGACGCGGCGTGAGTGCTCCGCCGGAGAGGCCTGGCACGCGCTGTTCGTGCTGGCCGGTGCCTACGATTCAGCGGTCGCCGCGGGCCGGCCGACCCTCACGGTTGACGGCGTTCAGCCGGCAATCGTTGAGCAGGCGCACGCGCTGCGGCGGGCGGCGCTGTGACCTACCGCGTCTACGTCCGTTGGGGCCAGGGCGAGCGGGTGTCGGATAAAACCGTCACCTACTCGCCGGTGGTGGCCGAGGCTGCGTTTCGCGAGCTGATGCGGCGGCGGGAGTTCTGGTGCTGCAAAGCCTCGGCGGTGCTGTCGCTGGACAACCGCCAGCTTGAGTACCGGCGGTTCGATCGCATCGTCCCGGCCGATGCCGCCCTGGCCGAGCAGGTCCGGCTCGGCCAGGTCGACCCGCAGCGCTACCCCTGGGCGCTGTACCCGCAGGAGCGCGAGTTGATTGAGTCCGGCGATTACGAGGCCGGCGTGCTGGACGCGCAGATTGCCGACGCGCCGATCCTGGACGATCGGCCGATCCGGCTGTTCCACAGCGATCCGCACACGTGACCCCCGCTGATTTCGACCGCCTGGCCGCCCGCACCAACCTGCGGGAGGTGTCGCTGGCAATGGCGCGGCGCATCCTGGTCGACGGCCTGTCAGCCGCTGCGGCCGGGCGCGAGTTCGGTCGGCCGCGCGATGTGGCGAGCCGGGCCGGACTCACGGCCTACGACGCAGCCGCGACAGCGGCGCGGTACATGATCGAGTACGCGCAGTCCAATCCCGATGGCGGTGATCTGATGGCCCCGGCCGATGTGCTGGAACTGGTGCCAGAGCACCTGCGCTCCATCTCTGCGCGGGCAGACGATTGACCAACAACCACCGCCGCCCCCCGGGGCGGCACAACCTAACCCGGACACAGGGTCCGGGGCAGAAAAAGGAGAAGGCCATGAGTAACCAAATACGCGAGGCGTTTTACGGCGGGGAGCAGTATTTCTGCGCCGAGTGCGGCGCGGTACTGGTGACGAATCAGTACCCTACCACCGAGACGGGCACCAGCGCCCGAAGACTGGTGGAACGCATTGGCGCAGATGAAGCTGCGCTCTCCGGTGTCCGTCTCGGGGTTTTTACCCCGTGCGGGTGTGACTAGATCTGATGCCGCCGCCCTCCGGGGCGGCAAGCCCACCGGAGAAAATCATGAGCGATGAACGTCGCAAGATCGAAATCAGAGCGCGCCCCGCGGCCCTGGGTGGCGGGTGGCGGTTGCGGCTTCTCGCAAACGGGGACGAGGTCGGCGGCGGAGTATTCCCCTCGGCGCCGGACGACCCGGGCGGGCTGGAATCGCACGAAGAAGCGCTGGCCACCGGCCTCGCGTGGCTCGAATCCGATGCGTGACGAGGATTTCGACCGCCTCGCCGCCCGCACCAATATGCGGGCGGCCACACTAGCAATGGCGCGCCGCATCCTGGTCGACGGTCTGTCCGCCGCCGCGGCCGGGCGCGAGTTCGGCCGGCCGCGCGACGTGGCGAGCCGAGCCGCAGGGCGTATCCGCGCCGAGGCACAGCGCGAGCAGTCGTGCCCGGAGTGCGGCCGGGCGTTTTGATCTACCAGTGCCCACAGGGCAGCAGTTTCGAGGAGGACCGATGAAAAAAACATCGACGCCGGCGGCCACGGCCGACAAACCGCCAAAACGTCACGCGGCGGGTGTGGATATCCGGCAGACGCTGCTGGATATGTGGCTGCGCACCCCGGAGGCGATGTGCCTGATCGAGGTGCCCATCGCTCCGGATTGTTTCGAGGCGGCGATGGAGTATCGGTTGAGGCGCGCATTCGAAGCCGGATTCATCCGGGGCTGGACCACGGAATTTAACGCGGACCAGGAGAGCAACTGACCATGCTATGCAGAACAGGCAGGCACGACTGGCTCAGCCCGGTGAGCGCGGCGCGCTGCTGCGATCCCCGCTGGCGGAGGGATTTGCGCATGGGATGCGCGGAGGATGGCGACGACCATGCGGGGGCCGCCGAGGTGCACGGCGAGAGCCTGCTGTTTGTCTGGCGTTGGTGCGGGCCGGGCAGCTGCACCGGCGCCCGCTGAATTCAAACGTTAGAACTGCAAAGCATGTTGTCCGCTCTCCAGTTCCGCTCTTTGCTTCCTGCCCTCGCGCCGCATCTTGGCGTCATGGGCGTCGCGGCACTTCTGCCCAGCGCCCCGGCGCTACCTGCGCCCGGATCGTCGCGGACTCCCCAGGCTGCGCCGTGTAGTACGGCATCGCCTCGCCGCGCACAATCCATTCGCGCTGTTCGCCTGTCTCAACGTCGCGGACGATCACGATCTCCTCGCGCCCGCTGGCAATCCGGTATTCGGCACTGCTGCGGTCGTGCCATTCCGCCCACCCTTCTGCCGCATCGGCGGGGTCAGTCGCCGGGATCGTCGCGCCGTCTTCCTGCCGCTGGCCAAGGTCCGGGCACCACACAACGTATGTCCTCACATCAATCTCCCCGCGCCCAACTGGCGCATCAACCCAGCCGATGAACGGCCGCCAACCGGCGACGAATACGCTGGCGTGCTGCGCCTCGGCCTTGTTGACCTCGATCTGCGACTGGATCAGCCCGGCTTCGATCTTCTTCTCCTCGATCGCCAGTGTCAGCCGCTCCTTGTCAGTGGTGATCAGGTCATCGGCGATCTTGCCGACCCCGCCGATGATTTCGCCGATGCCCAGCAGGTTCATGTCAGCTCCCTAAGCGTGCGGTTGATCCAGCCCAGCAGGAACTTGCTCTGCGTCCTGTCGCGGTTGCAGATTTCAGCATACCTCGACACCTTGGCCAGCGCGTACTTGAGCGCGAACAGTTCGGGGTCACAGCCGTTGAGTGCGGCCAGCGTCCTGGGACCGATGCCGCCATCCGGCACCACCCCCACGACGATCTGCGCCAGCTTGGCAGCCGTACCGCTGCCTGCATTGACAGCGAAATCGAACAGGGTCTCGGCGATGGTCTGATGGGTGATGGCGTCTCCGCCGATGCGGTTCCAGAATTCGCGGCGGTAGAAATCGCGCACGCTCTGGGTCAGCTCGACCTGAGTCAGGTCGCCCGCGTCGACGAATCGCCAGCCCGGCCAGTCGGGGTGGGCATTGCGGGCGATGCCGGCATAGGTCTGCCCGCCACGGTCTCCCGCGATGTGGGTGAGTTTGAACCCGCCTTCGTTGCGGATCATCTTGTCAAAGGCGGGGTCGAAGGTGGCCATGTCGGAATCCTGAGCAGGGGGTCTAAATGTAGTTATGCGGCATCGTATGTCGCTGCGAATATGTCAGGCTTGCAAGGGTAAAATTCACCTGCAACGCCTTTAATAATCCAGTCGCCTATGCTTGCAAGGTGTTCGCCTTCAAGTGTTGGCACTGTCAGCGTGTCGTTTTCCCATGTTGCAAACCGCTTCCCGCTTGCGTGTTGCCCTTCGTTTATCCAATGCAGCAATTCATAGCTACTCGCATCGTTCAAGTATTGCCTTGCTTCAATCTCTACTGGTTTCTTTCTAAACTTTGCCATATCGTTTTCCTCCGTAGTTAGTTGCCGCATAACAAGTCATTCCAGCGGACGGCGTTGCCGCCGCTGAATTCCGTCGTTAGGGGTCACGATCTGAACTCCCCGACTATTGCGAAGCTGTGATTCTTTCTCGCGCTTTTTTGGTACTGCTCACGCATTGCAGGGATTGACGGTTGAAGCAAAACAAAAATGTCGAGTATGCAAAAGCCAAATGACTCAAGAATACTTATCAGTTCTACATGCGTCAGGCGTTGCTTTCCGCTTTCAATTTCGTCTTGCGTTTTCACAATAATGCGACCTTTCTTCCTAAGCACTCTCGCCGCCTCAAGAATCCCCGCCGCGTACAAGCGAACAACCGAGGCATGGCTTGTATTTTGGTTTTTGTAGCACTCATTGATGCTGGCTTTCACAGTTACCCCTCCGTGCATGTATGGGGGGTCTAGCACTAGCGCGTCAATGCTTTGGTTTTCGTAGGGCAACCGTGAAAAATCAGTTCCCGTTTGCAAATCTGTCGCCAGCAGGTTGTACTTGCCGTCCGGGATATTTCTCCAGAAAACCCCTTTCCCGTAGGTCACATCTGCTACTGTCGCTCCCTCCGGCACATACATTTCCAGCACGTCAGGGAATTGATCGGCATTTGTTCCAACCCTGCCAGTGAGTATTGGGAAAGTCGGCGCTGGCGACACGGCAACCCCTAACACGTCGGTCAAGTCGGACAGGCCGCCAGCGGCGTTATTTTCGGTTTGTAGTTGCTCCACCTTCATCACTCCTTTTCAGTTTCGTAGTGCGGCCTGCCGCTTACCTTGGCGTTGGGCGGCAAAGGTAGCGGCATCCAGTACGCAGCCGCCATCTTCTGGTTGCTGTGCCAGAAAATCCCACCAATCCATGCGCCATGCACCGTTTTGCCACCACGAACGAAAAGCACCTCCTGCGCCTCCTGCGGCAGTTCGTCGGCAACATCACGCCAGCGAGGGGCGCGCTCAATTGCGTCTGCCGCGTCATAAACCGGACCTTGCGCCGGAATCGTCGCTTCACTCATGATTTACCTCAATGTTTCCTTGCAGGAACTCCCACCACAACCCCTCGTTCCCTGTCGTCATTTCCATAGGAAACTGTTCCGGGTTCTCAGAATTTTTCTTTCTCCACCATTTCTCGAACTCAACCAAGTCCTCTT
>JADLHF010000194.1 GCA_020848935.1 Acetobacteraceae bacterium | reverse complement strand
TGCGCTGCCCGATCTACGCCACCCCCTTCGCCGCCACCATGCTGCGCCGCAAGCTCGGCGAGGCGCGCCTGCTCCAGGACGTCAAGCTCACCGTCATCCAGCCCGGCGCACGCTTCAAGCTGCCGCCGTTCGACCTGCAATTCATCCGCATGGCCCATTCCATCCCGGAATCCCAGGCGCTCGCCATCCGCACCCCCGCCGGCCTGGTGCTGCACACCGGCGACTGGAAGTTCGACGACGAGCCGCTGATCGGCCCGCGCACCGACGAAGCCGCCCTGAAGGCCCTCGGCGACGAAGGCGTACTGGCGATGATCTGCGATTCCACCAATGCCATGGTCGATGGCCATTCCGGCTCCGAGGGCGAGGTCCGCCGCAGCCTGGCCGAGCTGATCGCCTCCCTGCGCGGCCGCATCGCGGTCACCTGCTTCGCCAGCAACGTCGCACGCGTCGAATCCGTCGCCATGGCCGCGCGCGCCGCCGGCCGCTCGGTTGCCATCGTCGGCCGCTCCCTGCGCAACCTCGACGCCGCCGCCCGCGAATGTGGCTACCTCAAGGGCGTGGCCCCCTTCCTCGGCGAAGACGATGTCGCCGACATCCCCGACGACAACCTGCTGATCCTGATCACCGGCAGCCAGGGCGAACCCCGCAGCGCGCTCGCCCGCGTCGCCATGGACACCCACCCCCGCGTCGAACTCGGCGAGGGCGACACGGTGGTCTTCTCCAGCCGCATGATCCCCGGCAACGAACGCGCCATCGGCACGGTGCAGGACAACCTGGTCCGCCGCGGCGTCAACCTGCTGACCGACCAGGACCACATGGTCCACGTCTCGGGCCACCCCGCCCGCGCCGAACTGCTGCGCATGTACGACCTGGTCCGCCCGCGCTTCACCATTCCGGTGCACGGCGAATGGCGCCACCTTTCCGCCCACGCCGCCCTGGCCCAGGAAGCCGGCATCACCCCGATCCTGATGGAAGACGGCGACATCCTCTCCCTCGCCCCCGGCCGCCCCGAAGTGGTCGACTCCGCCCCGGTCGGCCGGCTGGTCATCGACGGCAATCGCCTGGTGCCGCTCCAGGGCGGCGTGATGGGCGCGCGCCGGCGCATGCTGTTCAACGGCGTGGCCATCGCCTCGCTGGCGGTTGACGAGGCCGGGCGCGTGCGCGGCACTCCCCGCCTGTCCGCCCCCGGCCTGTTCGACCCCGAAGACCCCGAGACGGTGCGCATCGCCACCGAGTTCGCCGCCGCGGTCGCCGACCTCCCCGCCGGGCTGCGCCGCGACGACGCCCTGCTGGCCGAGGCGGCCAAGGCCGCGCTGCGCAAATCGCTCGGCCGCCGGCTGCAGAAGCGCCCCCTGGTGGACATCCATCTGCTGAGGGTCTGAGCCATGCACCCGCTCACCGGCCTGGCGATCTACTTCGTGCTCTGGTGGCTGGTGCTGTTCGCCGTGCTGCCCTTCGGCACCAAGCCGGTGGCCAAGCCGGATTCGCAAACCGGCTGGCGCGGCGTGCCCGACCGGCCGCAGCTGGGCCGCAAGGTCCTGGCCACCACCATCGTCACCGCCATCCTCTGGGGTGGGCTCTACTTCCTGATCACCAGCGACGTGCTGAGCTTCCGCGAAGGCATCCTGGCGCTGCATTGAATTGGCGCATCACGCGGCAATGGCGACAGCAACCGCCCCATTTCTCCGCCTCAAGCCGGCGAAACGCAGACACGACACCGCAGAATCTTCCGCCGGCGACAGCCGTCCCCGCCGCCATCATCACGGCGAGGGAGAGGCCGTGACCCTTCCTGCCGTTTGATACCGGCCCGCGAAATGGCCGGCTCTTCCGGCCGTTTCGCGGGTTGGTATCGCGCGCGGGGCTGGACGGTGGCCGCGCGCAAAACAAAGACTCATGCCAGCCCGCGTTGACCCATGCTTCATGGGTCAACCTTTATGCGGGCTGGTATGACTGGCGTTTCCTCCCCAAACCTGGCCCGCTGCGCTGCCATGCGCGCAGGCCTGCTTGTTTCTAGGGCGCTGTTGCCAGGAAGTCACGTAATTTCGTTCGCACGGCGATAGGTCTGCGACATTTATCGCCGCCAAATCCATTGTGCGGCGCACAATATTTCGTCACCCGCATTTCCGCCCGATGCGCCCTTCCGCAGCAATCCCGGCAGCAATCCCGGCAGCAATCCCGGCAGCAACCCTGGCGGCCGCAAGGCGCACGCGGTATCCTGCCGGCCCCAACCATTCCGGATCCCTATCCCCGATGCGCCTGTCCCGCAGCTTCGTCCCCACCCTCAAGGAAACCCCCGCCGAGGCCCAGATCGTCTCGCACCGGCTGATGCTGCGCGCCGGCCTGGTCCGCCAGACCGCCGCCGGCATCTATGCCTGGCTCCCCGCCGGCTGGCGCGTGCTGCAAAACATCGAGCAGATCGTCCGCGAGGAACAGGACGCCTCGGGCGCCCAGGAAATCCTCATGCCCACCATGCAATCCGCCGATCTCTGGCGCCAGTCCGGCCGCTACGACGGCTACGGCCAGGAAATGCTCCGCCTCAAGGACCGCCACGACCGCGAGATGCTCTACGGCCCCACCAACGAGGAAATGGTCACCGACCTCTTCCGCCAGGGCGTCAAGAGCTACCGCGAACTGCCGCAGAACCTGTACCACATCCAGTGGAAATTCCGTGACGAGGTCCGCCCCCGCTTCGGCGTCATGCGCGGCCGCGAATTCCTCATGAAGGACGCCTACAGCTTCGACCTCGACCACGCCGGCGCGGTGATCGCCTACCGCAAGATGATGCTCGCCTACATGCGCACCTTCGCCCGCCTCGGCGTGCAGGCCATCCCGATGGTCGCCGACACCGGCCCGATCGGCGGCGACCTCAGCCACGAATTCATCATCCTCGCCCCCACCGGCGAATCCCAGGTGTACTTCGACGCCGCCTTCGAGAAAATCGATGTCTCCACCGCCCGCTACAGCTTCGACAGCGAACAGGACCTCGCCGACTTCTACACCACCATGACCACCCCCTACGCCGCCACCGACGAAAAACACGACGCGGCCGCCTGGGCGAAGGTGGCCGACAAGCGCGAAGGCCGCGGGATCGAGGTCGGCCACATCTTCTACTTCGGCACCACCTACAGCGAACCCATGGGCCTCAAGGTCGCCGGCCCCGACGGCCAGCCCGTCATCCCCCACATGGGCAGCTACGGCATCGGCGTCTCCCGCCTCGTCGGCGCCCTGATCGAGGCCCATCACGACGACGCCGGCATCATCTGGCCCGACGCCGTCGCCCCCTGGCGCGCCGCCATCCTCAACCTCAAGCCCGGCGACACCGGCTGCGACCGCCTCTGCGAGGAAGCCTATGCCGGCCTCGGCGGCAACGCCCTCTACGACGACCGCGCCGACCGCGCCGGCGCCAAATTCGCCGACGCCGACCTGATGGGCCACCCCTGGCAAATCATCATCGGCCCCCGCAGCGCCGCCGGCCGCCGCGTCGAACTCAAACGCCGCAGCACCGGCGAGCGCGAGGAAGTCTCGGTCGAAGACGCGCTGGCCAAGATCCTTTGAAAAGCAAGAATCTTCTTTTTGTGAACAAAAAGAAGCAAAAAAACTTCATCCATAAGACTCTTCCCTCCCCCCGTCCTCCACTTGGGGAGCCGGAGGGGGGCGGCCCCAAGCCCGAGTCAACTCCGAGCCAAGTCATAAAGTTTTTTTGCTTCTTTTTGTTCACAAAAAGAAGTCTTCCTTCCCCTGGCTTCGCTTAGATGTTCACCCAATTCGAACGCACCATCGCCGGCCGCTACCTCCGCGCCCGCAAGGGCGAGCGCTTCGTCTCCATCATCGCCATCTTCTCCCTCGTCGGCATCGCCCTGGGCGTCGCCACCCTCATCGTCGTCGCCTCCGTCATGACCGGCTTCCAGACCGAGGTCGTCTCCCGCGTCCTGGCCGCCAACGGCCATGTCGTGCTCCAGGCCTATGCCGGCGAGAAGATCGAGGGCTACGCCAGGCTCGCCACCGACCTCGCCGCCCTTCCCGGCGTCACCGCCGCCACCCCGGTGCTCGATGGCCAGGTCCTGGTCACCGGCGAGCGCGGCGGCGGCGCAGGCGCCCTGATGCGCGGCATCACCGGGGCCGATCTGCGCGCGCTGTCGCAGGTCCGGATCATCGCCGGCACGCTCGACAACTTCCACGGCGACGACGCCCTGGTGGTCGGCGCCGGGCTGGCCGCCAGTTTCCGCCTGGCGCCGGGCAGCAAGCTCACCCTGGTCTCGCCCCAGGGGGCGGCCACCGCCTTCGGCACCATCCCGCGCGTGCGCGCCTATCGCGTCGTCGCGGTGTTCGATGCCGGGCTGTCCACCTTCAACAACGGCGTCGTCTTCCTGCCGATGGCCGCCGCCCAGGTCTTCCTGCAAACCGGTAACGCGGTCAGCGGCATCGAGCTTCGCCTCGCCGACCCCACGCAGGCCCGCGCCATGGTCAACCGCATCCGCCCCCTGCTCGGCACCCGCAAATTGCTGCTGCGCGACTGGACCGGCGCCAACGACCAGATCGTCGCCGTGCTGCAGATCCAGAAGAACACCATGTTCATCGTGCTCGGCATGATCATCGTCGTCGCCGCCTTCAACGTGATCTCCTCGCTGATCATGCTGGTGAAGGACAAGCGCCGCGATATCGCCGTCCTGCGCACCCTGGGCGCGAGCAGCGGCGCCATGCTGCGCATCTTCATCATGTGCGGCGCCTTCGTCGGTGTCGCCGGCACCGTGCTCGGCACCATCCTCGGCATCACCGTCTGCTGGAACCTCGAAGCCATCCAGCACGCCATCGAATCACTGACCGGCGGCCAGGTCTTCGACTCCTCGGTCTTCCTGCTCACCGCCCTGCCGAACAACGTCCACTGGCCCAGCGTCATCCAGGTCGTCGCCCTCGCCCTCGTCCTCTCCCTGCTCGCCACCCTCTACCCCAGTTGGAAAGCCGCCCGCACCGACCCGGTCGAAGTGCTGCGCAATGAATGACGCCCCCGCCCTGGAGATGCGTGCCGTCACCCGCACCTACCGCAGCGGCGACGCCGACCTGCACGTGCTGCGCGGCATCGACCTCATCCTGCGCCCCGGCGAAATCGTCGCCCTCGTCGCCCCCTCCGGCGCAGGCAAATCCACCCTGCTGCACCTCGCCGGCCTGCTCGAACGCCCCACCGCCGGCCACGTCCTCATCGCCGGCCGCGACACCAACGCGCTCGACGACACCGCGCGCACCGAAATCCGCCGCGATTCCATCGGCTTCGTCTATCAGTTCCACCACCTCCTTGGCGAATTCACCGCGCTGGAGAACGTCATGCTGCCGCAGATGATCGCGGGCACCCCCCGCGCCCAGGCCGCCGCCCGCGCCCGCACCCTGCTCGCCGGCTTCGGCCTCGCCGCCCGCCTCGCGCACCTGCCCGGCAAACTCTCCGGCGGCGAACAACAACGCGTCGCCATCGCCCGCGCCCTGGCCAACAACCCCCGCCTCATCCTCGCCGACGAACCCACCGGAAACCTCGACGTCGCAACCTCCGCCGTGGTGTTCGACGAACTCCTCGCCACCGTGCGAACCCACGGCGCCGCCGCCCTGATCGCCACCCACAATCCCGACCTCGCCGCCCGAATGGACCGCACCGTCACGTTGCGGGGCGGGCGGGCGGTGGAAGAGTAAAGCGAGAAGGAAAGTCTTCTTTTTGTGAACAAAAAGAAGCAAAAAAACTTCATCCACTAAGTATCTTCTCTCCCCCTGTCCTTCACGGGGGGAGCCGGAGGGGGGCGTCTCACCCCCCAGCGTCATCTTGAGCGAAGCGAATGCCCCTCGCGCCTCTACCCACCCCCTAATTCATAAAGTTTTTTTGCTTCTTTTTGTTCACAAAAAGAAGTCTTCCTTCCCCCTTCCCTGAACCCGAAAAACCCCTTGCACCGCCACCGGCAGTTAGAGAAGCTGCACAAATGTTAGTGCATCCCCCCTCCACGGCCGACCACCTGGCCAGCCTGCGCGTCGCCGCCGAGGATGGCGCCGCGCGCGGGGGGCGGTTGCATGCCCTGATCATGGCGTGCCTCGCGCGCCTGTTCGCGCGGCTGGAGCAGTTGCTCCAGTTGTGGCAGGCCGGCGCCTTGCCGGCCCCCACCCCGCGCGCCCCGCGCCGGAGGTCCGTGCGCGCCTCCCGCCGCGCGTCCCGCCGGTATCGCCGGACAGCCCGCCGCCGCCCCATCCGCGTTCGGACCACCGCCGCGGCCGCGCCGGCGCACGCCCATGTTGCGCACAACCATGTTGCGCGCGCCCCGCGCGCCCTGGTCGGCCGCGCGCCGCCCCCGCCGCCGCACCCCGCGCGCGCTCCGCCTCCGGCACCGTGGCGAAAACGCCTCATGCAGCCGTCGCACACGTGTGTCTTAATTGTTTCGTTATCGAAACTTAACCCTCCCCATCCACACCTGCTACACTCCGCCCCGACTCGCCGGGGATAACCATGCCGCACGCCGACTTCGTACATCTGCGCGTCCATTCCAGCTATTCGATGAGCGAGGGCGCGATCAAGGCCGACAAGATCGCCGCCCTGGCCGCCGAGGCCGCCATGCCCGCCGTCGCCATCGCCGACAGCGGCAACCTGTTCGGCGCCATGGAATTCAGCCAGGCCTGCATGGCCAAGGGGGTCCAGCCGATCATCGGCTGCCAGATCGCCCTGACCCGCGCCGACAACCCCCGCCTGGCGCCGGATCGCCTGGTGCTGCTGGCCCAGAACCCCGAGGGCTTCGCCAACCTCCAGCGCCTGTCCTCCGCCGGCTTCCTGGAGAACGACCCCGGCCAGGTCCCCCAGGTCCCGCTGGCCCGCCTGTGCGAGTTGTCCCCCGGCCTGATCCTGCTCACCGGCGGCAGTGCCGGCCCGCTGTCCCGCCTGCTCGCCGAGGGCCAGATGCCGGCCGCCCGCCACTTGCTCGACCAACTCGCCGAAGCCTTCCCCGACCGCCTCGCCATCGAGCTGAACCGCTTCGGCCAAAGCTTCGAACGCGCCGTCGAACCCGGCCTGATCCAACTTGCCGCCGCCCTCCCGCTGGTGGCCACCAACCACTGCTTCTTCGCCAAACGGGACATGCACGAGGCCCACGACGCCCTGCTCTGCATCGCCGAGGGCCGCACCCTGGCCGAACGCGACCGCCGCCGCG
>JADLHF010000193.1 GCA_020848935.1 Acetobacteraceae bacterium | reverse complement strand
GTCTGATGAGACACGCGCCAAGCTGCCGCTAAAGCAGATATGGGCGCCGATTCCGATGGGAGATGCACCATAGGTAGCACCCGCTTTCCTGGCTTCGTCCGATGCGGCGGATCACTCGGCTCGTTGGTAGAGTTTTGGGCTTGGTGTAGCGCTTGGCATGGTATTATCGTTTGCGCTTATCAATGAAGGAGTGATGCTGGTGCAATGTCAAGTGGAATTATTTCCGATCTGTGTGAAAAGTTCTTTGGTTCTTTCTTTCAAGAAAGAACACGCTTGCTGCCACTTGCCTGGATTTTGTTTTGGTGCGGGAAAGCGAGAAGCGTGGGTCCTTCACTTCGTTCAGGATGACGGCGGGGGCGGGATGACGGCGGGGGTGGGGTGGCGGGTGGGGGGTTACTGGAATTCAATGGTGCATATGACGGTGTAGTTCGGGTTCGCGGCGGCGACGCTGGGGAAGGTTTGGCCCCAGCTGTGGATTTTCTGGTTGTGGCGGTACATGTAGTGGCAGAGGCCGCCGTACATCGGGCGCTGGTCGCGTTTCACGCCGATGATGCCGGTGCGGTTGGTGTCGAACAGGGACAGGGTGGCCGGTTTTTGCCACATGCGGTCGAGGTAATCGACGACGGCGCGGGGCGGCATGCCGATGGAGTGCAGTTCCTCGTTCCAGAGGAGTTGTTCGTCGGATTGCTTGGTGGCGACGGCGTTGTTGATCAGCGTGATGTAGCTGTCGATGGTGAAGTTGCTGAAATCCGTGCCCTTCTGGGTTTTCGGGAATGATCGGGTGAAGGTCTCGATCTCCTGCAGGAGGCCGAGTTTGCCCTCGGCCTTCAGCGTGACCAGGTAGGTCTTGATTTCGGCGAGGACCTTGGTGGGGATGCCGGCGCCGTGGATCAGGGGCTGCCTGCCGACATTCGCCTTGTAGAGGGCCTGGAACGCGCTGGTGAAGCCGCAGACGCCCCAGTGGCTGTTGGCGATGCCGATGGCGTCGGTTGTTTGCGACATTGCTTGTCTCCCGGATTTGGTGAGGCTGAGCCCTTCATGGACATGCGCTGCCGCCGTCGAGGCGGGTGGCAGGGATCGTTACCGTGGTGGTCATCCGTCGCAACTGGGCGGGCGCCGGACGGTTGCGGAGCGCGGCGTTGCCGACCTTGAGTCGGGACGTAGTCTGCACGTGTCGGCTGGCAACGTCCATCCGGGAATAGGGTGCGGCTGAGGCACGGCGGAAGGGCTGTTTTGGGTGGAAATCAGCCACTTGGAGCGGGGGTGGGCAATGGCAAGTGGCATTGCTTCCAGCATGTGCAGGAAGTTCGTTGGTTCTTTCTTTCAAGACAGAACGTGTTTGCTGTCGCTTGTTTTATCTTCTCTTGGTTCTGCCCCCCCTCCGGCTCCCCCCGTGGAGGACGGGGGGAGAGAAGTGAGATTCCTGTCAGGCGCGTTTCTTGATCGGCGGCATGACGTCCTTGGGCAGGGGGCAGACGTAGGGGGTGGCGGCGGTGCGGGCGGCGTGGTCGGCCTTGGCCTGTTCGATGATGGCGGGGTTGGCCAGGGCGTCCACGGCGGTGGAGGCCATGATCTTGGCGACGTGGATCATGCCCTTGTGGGCGATGCCGGATTTGCCCTGGGCGGTGAGTTGCCAGGAGTGGCCGGGGGTGCCGATGGCGTAGGTGGCGCCGCGGGCCTGGACGGTGGGGACGACCCAGGAGACGTCGCCGACGTCGGTGCTGCCCATCATGGGGGCGCCCTTGGCGTCGAGCGGGGTGATTGCGTCGCACAGGGGTTTTTGCAGGTCGGGGGCGGCGCCGACGCGGCGGAAGGCGGAGGTGATGTCTTCGGGGGAGAGGGTGGCCTGGATCCGGCGGGCGTAGGCGCGGTCTTCGTCGTCGAAGGGGGGTGGGCCGAGGCGGTCGAAGGCGGCGTACATGGTTTTTTCCAGGGGGGTGTTGCCGAGGAGATTCGACACCGCGGAGACGACGGCGTGGGTGACGGTGGTTTCGGTCATCAGGGCGGCACCTTCGGCGACCTTCTTGACGCGCTCGATGAGGGGCCAGAGTTCGGGGAGTTCGCGGGCGCGGATGGCGTAGCGGATTTTCGCCGTGCCCTGGACGACGTTCGGGGCGATGCCGCCGGTGTCGAGGTAGGCGTAGTGGATGCGGGCGTCCGACGGCATGTGTTCGCGCATGTAGTTGACGCCGACGTTCATGAGTTCGACGGCGTCGAGCGCGGAGCGGCCGAGATGGGGGGCGGCGGCGGCGTGGCTGGGGCGGCCGACGAAGGAGAAGTCGATGCGGGTGTTGGCGAGGGACATCGCGTCGTTGACGCCGGAGAAGGCGGCGGGGTGCCAGGAGATGGCGATGTCGACGTCCTTGAAGGCGCCTTCGCGGACCATGAAGGATTTGGCCGCACCGCCTTCCTCGGCGGGGCAGCCGTAATAGCGGACGCGGCCCTTGAGGCCGTTTTCGGCGAGCCAGTCCTTTACCGCCGTGGCGGCGAGGAGGGCGGCGGAGCCGAGGAGGTTGTGGCCGCAGCCGTGGCCGAGGCCGTTGCCGGGGAGGGGGCGCTTTTCGGCGATGCCGGCTTCCTGTGAGAGGCCGGGGAGTGCGTCGTATTCGCCGAGGATGGCGATGATGGGGCCCTCGGTGCCGGCTTCGCCCATGACGGCGGTGGGGATGCCGGCGACGTTTTCGGTGACGCGGAAGCCCTGGGCCTGGAGCATGGCGGTGTGTTCGGCGGTGGATTGGTGTTCGTCGTAGGCGATTTCGGGGTTGTCCCAGATGCGGTCGGCGAGGTCGGTGAATTCCTGGCGCTTGGCGTCGACCAGGGTCCAGACTTTGTCGGTGTTCTGCATGGGGGCGGGCTCCGGGTGGGCGATGACTGGGGGCGGCAGCGTACGATGCTAGCGTTGGTGGTGATGGGCGACCAGAGAGCAAGGGTGATCCGGACGTCCGGTGCTGCGGTTGACCATGGGTTCCGGCCCCGGTCCGGCGGCGATGGGCGCGGGCGTTGCCCGCCCGTCCTGCGTCATGATACTTGCTCCGCCCTGCATCGAATGCGAACGGCAGGTCGGTTTGGAGAAGATATGAATAGCGATCGCCTGCCGCGGCATGTGAACCGCCGACACCTGGCCGGCGTGGCCGCCAGCCTGGGCCTGGGGGCGATGGCCCTGGCGACTGCCGCAGCGCCCGCCGCAGCGCAGCCGGGCGCGGCCCAGCCGATCGCCGGCGGGGTGAGCGCGCGGTTGCTGGCGCGCTGGGATGTCGAGCGGCTGAACCGCATTCTGGCGGTCGACACGCCGGCATTTTCCGGCTTGCCCGTCGGCTACAGCCCGGCGCGCAACGCGGTGCGGCTGTATCGCGTCAGCTATCCCTCGGTGGTGCCGGAACGCGGCAACCAGAAGGTGATGCTCAGCGGCCTGGTGGCGATTCCGGAGAATGGCCGTACGACGCTGCCGGTCGTTTCGTACCAGCACGGCACGGTATACGGGAAACAGGAGGTGCCATCGTTTCCCGAGCAGTCGCCCGAGACGCAACTGATGATCGCGCAGTTCGCCGGGCAGGGCTATGTGCTGATCGGCGCCGATTATGTCGGCATGGGTGAGTCCGCGGAGCCGCAGGGCTACATGGTAAAGGGCAGCCATCAGCAGGCGACGGCCGATTTCGTGCCCGCCGCCCGCGCGGTGCTGGCGGCGAACGGGATTTCGGGCTCGCATCTGTTCCTGGCCGGCTGGTCGCAGGGTGGCTACGTGACGATGACGATGCTGGAGATGCTGGAGCGGATGGGCGTGCCGGTCCAGGCGGCGGCGGCGGCCAGCGCGCCGGTCGACCCTTGGGCGGCGCTGAACGGGTTCCTCAACTTTCCGCGGCCGATCGATGCGACCTGGATCGGAACGCTGTTCATCCTGACGTCGTTCTCGTACGAGCATTACTACGGCGTGCCGGGGCTGGCGCGGTCCG
>JADLHF010000192.1 GCA_020848935.1 Acetobacteraceae bacterium | reverse complement strand
GCTTCCAGGACGCGATGCACGCCACCTCCCGCCTCACCGAGTCGGAGATCCCCTTCTGATGCTGGACTACAACAGCACCTCGCGCGCCGCCGATGCCATCAACGCGGCGATCGACACCGCCCTGCAGACGGCAAACGCCGCCATGGCACCGCGCGACTATCTCGGCGGCTCACGCCTCGGCCATGCCTGCGAACGCGCGTTGCAGTTCGAATTCACCCACGCGCCGAAAGACGACGGCGCCGAGTTCGGTGGCAAACTGCTGCGGATCTTCGCGATCGGGCATGCACTGGAGGACCTGGCGATCGCCTGGCTGCGTGGGGCGGGATTCGATCTCTACACCCGCAAGGGCAGCCGACCAGACGGCGAGCAGTTCGGCTTCTCAGTCGCCGGTGGGCGCATCCGTGGCCATGTCGACGGCGTCCTCGCCGGCGGCCCGCCCGTTCCCGGCATGGCGTTCCCCGCCCTGTGGGAATGCAAGACCATGAACGCCAAATCCTGGCGCGAGACCACGGCCAAGGGTGTCGCTGTCGCCAAGCCGGTCTATGCCGCCCAGATCGCGACCTACCAGGCGTACATGGACGCCACGGTGCCGGGCATTGCCGAGCATCCCGCCCTGTTCACCGCGATCAACAAGGACACCGCGGAACTGTACCACGAACTGGTGCCGTTCGACGCCGCGTTGGCCCAACGGATGTCCGACCGGGCGGTCCGCATCCTCCAGGCCACCGACGCCGGTGAATTGCTGCCGCGCCTCGCCCAGCAACCCGACCATTTCGAATGCCGCATGTGCCCGTGGGCGCGGCGCTGCTGGAACCTGCCTGCATGAACGCCTGGCGCGATTTCAATGATGCGGCGGCACTGCCGGATGAGGACGGGACCGAGATTCCCGCCGGTGGGCAGGTCGCGATCGATGGAATACCCACCGATGGGCAGTCGATCCATCCCCTCGTTGGGCAAGTCGCGATCGATCCCGCCGCCATCGCCACGTTCCTGGATGTCGTCTTCGGCTATTGCGACGGGGTGATCCCGGTCCGTGGTTTCGTCGACCAGGGCCAGGGGTTTGATACCCGCCCGCACAACATCTGGATCCCGGCGGACGCCACTGCCGCCGACCGGCTCGCCACCTACGCCACCTGGGCGGCGCGCGAAGGCACCGCGGTCTATGTCATCCCCGGCACGGTCGCCGAGCACGGCCAGGCCCGCGCCGAGCACGTGCTGCAGATGCAGGCCATCGTCGTCGACCTTGATGCCGGCGATGTTGCCGCCAAGCTGACCCACCTCGAGCAGCACCTCGGCCCACCCACCCTGCTGGTGGAAAGCGGCGGCCGCACCGCCGAGGGCCAGGCCAAGCTGCATGTCTGGTGGCAGTTGAACGAGCCGGCCGAGGGCGAGGACCTAGCCCGCCTCTGCGCCCTGCGCGGCGCGATCGCCGACAAGGTCGGCGGCGATACGCATTTCCGCTCCGCCCATCAGCCCATTCGCGTGCCGGGCACCCTCTACCGCAAGCACGGCACCCAGCGTGTCGTCACCATCCGCCGCCATGCGCCAGGCCATGAGCTGGACCTGGCCAGCTTCGCCGATGCGATGGCCGCCATGCCCACGCTGCCAGGGCTACCAGCGCCAAGCAGCCATCCTGCAGGCGAGCGGCCGGGCATCGACGCTGTGCTGACCACGCCGGTGCACGAAGGCGGTCAGGACGCCTGGACCCGCTTCCAGGGTGCCAGCGCCGCCATCGGCCACTATGTCCGCCTGGTCCACGACGGGCGCATCAGCGGCGACGATGGCTGGGAGGCGATCTGCCAGTACAACGCCGCGATGCTGCAACCGCCCTGGCCGCTGGATCGGCTGAAGGCCGAGGCCGACCGGCTGTGGGCACTGCACACCGATCGGAACGGGCCAGCACTGGAGCGCTTTGCGGCACCCGCGATGTCCGCACTGCCGGCCCACACGCTGGGCGCATTGCTCGATGACGACAGCCCGATGCCGGACGACATCATCGCGCCACGGCTGCTCACGCCTGGCGGCATGCTCGTGCTCGGTGGCGCGCCCAAAGTCGGCAAGAGCGACTTCCTGATCAACCTGCTGGTGCACGCCGCGGCCGGCGTGCCGTTCCTGTGCTTCACGCCGCCGCGCCCCCTGCGAGTGTTCTATCTCCAGGCGGAAATCCAGTACCACTACCTTCGGGAACGCCTGCGCAATCTGCGCCTTGATCCCGCGGTCCTGGCCCGGGCCCGCAACAATCTGGTGGTCACCCCCAAGCTGCGCATGCTGCTGGACCAGAACGGCCTGGCACTCAGCATCGCAGCCATCCGGGCGAACTTCCCCAGCGAACCGCCCGACATCATCTGCATCGACCCGATCCGCAATCTGTTCGACGGCGGGCCGGACGGCGATGGCGAGAACGACAACACCGCGATGCTGTTCTTCCTGCAGCGGAGGGTCGAGGCGTTGCGCGAGGCTGTGGCCCCGGAGGCCGGGCTGATCCTCTGCCACCACACCAAGAAGCTGCAGAAGCGCCAGCTGGTCGAGGATCCGTTCATGGCGCTGTCCGGCGCCAGCGCGCTGCGCAGCTTCTACACCTCCGGCATGATCATGTTCCGGCCGGACGAGGAACGGCCCGAACGCCGCCTGGAAATCGAACTGCGCAACGGGCCTGCACTTGATCCCCTCCTGGTCGACAAGCGGGGTGGGCGGTGGGTCGAGGTGAGCGCGCAAGGCGAGCGCCTGGTCCGACAGTCGGTTGGCCAGCGGCTCGATGCAGAGCGCGTGCGCAAGCACGATGTGATTCTTCAAACCCTCCATGCGCAGGCCGTTGCTGGCCGGTTGTTCAATGCGCTGCAATTCGCCGAGACCTTCGAGAACAAGGGCGGGCTGGGTGGAAGCGACACCATACGTGACCGCCTCAGCGTGTTGGGGACCAAGGGGCATGTGAAGTTCATCAAGGACGCATCCGCTTTCGGCCTGGCGCCGCCACGATCGAAATTTGGCTACCTCGTCATCGAGGGGATGCAGTTCGGCCCGGCGCAGGAGAGCATCGATCCGGAGACCGGGGAGGTCACCACAGCAATCCGTCAGGTGCTGCCCAGCCACTTCAAATGTCCCAAGACGGGGGCCTGCCTGCCGGTCGAGAACCCGTCCGTGTGGGTCTACCCCGATGTGGAGGAAGGCGCGTGAGCCCCCTCCAAAACCCCTCGAACGCGTTTCCCAAAGTCCCCGCAATGCGTTCCCAAAGTCGACTTTGGGAATCCCAAAGTCTCATCGTTCCCAAAGTCACAACGCTAATTCATCAGCTCTATCATAGGGTTATGGGGCATTCGACTTTGGGAATTCCCAAAGTCCATTTCGTCCGTTCCCAAAGTCGAATTGCCCAATGCAATCAATGCGTTGGAGGGTTTGGGACTTTGGGAAATTTGCCCCCCTTAAGGGGATGTGCGTGCGCGCCTGAACGGCGCGCGCACATCACCCTTCGGGACCCTGTTCGCGCAACTGGTCCCCCCCCGGCCGAATGTCCAACATGACCAGGCGGACGACGACAGCGAGCTCCGCCAAGACCTGCGCCGTCGTCGCCCTGACCACGCTGTTCCCCCTCTCAGGAGATCACCATGGCTTTCGCGACTCTGATCGCGCCCGCGCCGCGCGCAAGTATCCCGGCCGTGCCGCCGGCATCACCCCCCGTACTCGTCGGCAGCCCGACCGTGCTGGCGCTCGACCTCGGCACCGCCACCGGGTGGGCGTTGCATGCCCGCGACGGACACATCACCTCCGGCACGCAGGTCTTCCGCCATGACCGGTTCTCCGGTGGTGGCATGCGGTATTTGCGATTCCAGAACTGGCTCAGTGAAATCGCCAGGCTCGGCGGACCGATCGACCGCATCGTGTTCGAGGAAGTCCGGCGTCATGTCGGCACCGATGCGGCGCACGTCTACGGCGGCCTGCTCGCCACCCTCACGGCATGGGGGGAACTGAATGGCGTCCCCTACGAAGGCGTGCCGGTTGGCACGATCAAGCGCTTCGCCACCGGCCGCGGCAACGCCGACAAGGCCGCCGTCATCGCGGCCATGCAGGCCCGCGGCTTCCACCCCGGTGATGACAACGAAGCTGATGCACTGGCGCTGCTGCTCTGGGCGGTCGAGACCCGGGGAGGCTTGGCATGAGCCTCCCTGGCGCACCGCAACCGCCGCGCTCCTGTCTCGATCGTATCCGCAGCGCCACCCATCCCACCACGCTCGACGCCATGCGTCGGCAGGCCTGGCACCAGCACGGCGTGGCCGCGCTGGCGATCGACGACATCACCGATCCCTGGCTGCGCCAGGCGATCGCCAACGAAGCCACACGACGCTGGGGACGCCGCAACGGAGGACATGGCCATGGCCGCTAGGAAACGCCGCCCCAAGATCGCGCTGCATGTGCTGGAGGACCTCTCGAAGCCGTCGCAGTGGCGACAGCAGCATTCCGAGTTCGAGCCGCCCAGTTACGACGCCGATCCCGATACTGGTCGTGTGGTCACGCACCATCGGTCGGTCGACACGCTGGGGATGATGCTGCGCAACGGCACGATCAGTCAGGAACTGTATGACACCGGCTTGCTATTCCGAGCCTTGTTCCGCAAGGCGGCGATCGATCGTGTGATGACGACGTCCTTCCTGCGGATGCCGGGGCAGCGGGTGGACCACCTGTCGGAGACCAACGTGCACGCCAGGATCAAGATCGCCGACGCCATGGATGTGCTCGGTGGCCATGACACGGCGGTCGGCTCCTGTGCCTGGCACGTCCTCGGCTGTGAGGCATCGGTGCGGGAATGGGCATTGCGGCAGGGCTGGTCAGGTCGGCCGATCGCGCCGCAGAACGCGCAGGGCATGCTGGCCGCGGCCTTGGGTGTGCTGGCGGTTCACTTCGGCCTGCTGACACGCCGGCGAGCGGCATGAGTGGCTTGTGCGGGCAAAGAAAAATGCGGACAGCGTAGTTGCGCGTAGAAATGCGAAAGAATGTCGTGTTGCACAGCTCAAATCCGCAAGGCTATTATCTGTCTACTGTAAAAAGGTCCGCTCAGCACTGGGCGGACCGAACTGCCCACCCCACCAGCGTCGATGCGAGGGTTCCTTCCTGGGCCGGATCGATGCGGGGGGCAGGAGCGCGATAGACCCCTAGCGCCAGGTCTCAATTTTGGTGCGCAGTGCGCAGCACCTCCCTCTCCAATTCCGGATACCGCCGATGACCCTCCCTTGGATGGCCGCAAAGATCATGCTGCGCCCGGTGGGGGAACTGCGCACGCACGGCGGCAACGCCCGGCTGCATTCGACCGAGCAGATCGAACAGATCAAGGCCAGCATGCTCGCCTTTGGCTTCACCAACCCGCTGCTGGTGGACGAGGACGGGGTGCTGATCGCCGGCCACGGCCGACTGGACGCGGCCCATGCGCTGGGCATCGCCAAGGTGCCGGTCATCGTGCTGAAGCACCTGTCGCTGGCGCAGAAAGACGCGCTGCGGCTCGCCGACAACCGCATCGCGGAGAACGCGACCTGGGACCAGGCACTGCTGCGCGATGCACTCGCCGGGCTGCAGCAGGCGGGCGAGGTCGATCTCCTGGCCATCGGGTTCTCGCAGGAGGAAATCGGCGCGATCCTGGCCGCCGCGGACGAGGCCGTCACAGATGGCGATGCGCGGGACGAGACGGAGGACGCCGATGCCGATGGCGACGGGGCGCCCGCGGTTTCCGGTGGC